>JAOZLU010000545.1 GCA_029934695.1 Desulfobacterales bacterium
AGTTTGATGAGTTTCTGAGTTTGATGAGTTTCTGAGTTTGATGAGTTTCTGAGTTCGGTGAGTTTGTGAGTTTAAAATTCAGCAACTCAGAAGTTAAACTCAGCAACTCATTAAACTCAGCAACTCAGCAAACTCACTTATCAAAATCCCTGAGCCTCCCAATCTCTTTTATATCCAGAATCTTGCTGAAGTCCAGCAGGATCAGAAGCCCTGTATCAATTTCGCACACACCGTGAATATATTGGCTTTTTAATCCTGCCACAACAATATCCGGCGGCGGCTCAATGGTATTTCTTTGGATTTTGAGAACTTTTGTAACTGAATCCACGATAAAACCGGTGACCCGCTCATCAACTTTGATGATAATGATCCAGGTTACCGGTTCTCCGTTATTTTCTTCTTTTCTATGTTTAAGGATGTTCAGTCTTTTGCGAAGATCAATGACCGGGATAATGCTCCCCCGCAAATTGATAACACCCTCAATGAACTCAGGAGAATTGGGCACAGCAGTGATAGGTGTCTTCCGAATGATTTCCTGCACTGAAAGTATGTCAACGCCGAATTTTTCTTTGCCGATGATGAAGCCGACCAACTGCATAACTTCTTTTTCCAGTTGCTCTGTCTCCTGATCTAAGTAATCTTGTTCCATCTTAAAGCACTCCTGTTTTAAGTGAGAAGCGATGCCTATTTTTTCCCTGAATGCTTGAACTGCCCCACTTCTTCAGCGAGTGACCGCGCCAGATTCTGAAGCGATTCCGATATGCTCACAACCCTGCCTGCGCCTTCCACTGTTGCGCGGGCACCCTCAACGTGTTTTTCGGCAATTTCCGAGGCTTTTTTCGATCTCTCAGCCTGAATGTCGGTCATTTTCTCTATATCTTCGGTACGCTTCCCAATGCCCTGCATCTCCTCATTAACAACGGTTGTGCTCTTATCGGCTTCCGTAACCAGTTGAAGGATAGTTTGGGAGTTCTGTTCCACTACCACTAGGGACTTCTGGGCTTCATCGCGGCGTTCACGCTGCATTCCTGCATTTGTTGCAATTTCCTGGGCAAGCGTGTTGAGTTCTCCCATCATGCTATGAATATTACGGGTTCCCTCGGTAAGAATATCCGTCATCTTTGAGATTTCCTCAATGGCCTGCATGTTGACCTGTCCGCCTTCAGCGATCTTCTGGAGTGCGAGTGCGGACTGATCTGTAAGATTCGTCCCTTCGGTAACACGGGATGTTGAATCTTTTATCAGCTGTGTGATCTCCTTTGCAGCTTCGGAAGACCGCTGGGCAAGTTTCCCGACCTCATCTGCAACCACCGCAAACCCCTTTCCATGTGCGCCTGCACGGGCAGCCTCAATAGCAGCGTTAAGTGCAAGCAGATTTGTCTGTTCGGCGATTTCAGTGATCACCGAGATAATTTCCGTAATCTGATCCGACGATTCAGCAATGGCCCGCATACCCTGAACCGTTGCGTTAACTGAGCCTGTACCCTCAGTTGCGGCTTGCAGTACCTGTTGGCCATATTCAGTTAACCGGGTCGCAATCTGGGTCATTTCTTCCACGGCTTTTGCAAATTCATTGACAGCACCAGTCACCCTGCCCACAGCCTCACCCTGTTTTCCAGCTGTGGCCACAACAACCGCGCCGGTTTCACCCATGGCAATAACCCGCTCCGTGGTCTGGGCAACCTCACTGGTCTGCGCCCTGGAAGCTTCATTCATTTTTTCCAGGCCTGTCACCAAATCGCTGATGCGCTCATTGGACAGATTGGCTGCCTGCTTCTGGGCATTGGATGCCTGCTGGACTTCACCGGCAGTGGCCCCCATTGCTTTGAGTATGTTCTCTGATTCTATGACCTCTTTTTCCTGTGAAGTGGCGCGCTCCCTGTTTGCAGAGGCTCTCCCGAAAACTTCGCTGGCATTTTCATTGATTTTTATGGCCGCGCTGTATGCTGTTACAAAAGTATTGTTGAGCATATCCACCATGTTGTTAAATTCAGAACTCATATTGCCGATTTCATCCTGCGTTTCCATGGAAATTTTAAGCGTCAGATCTCGCTCTGATGCAATTTTCCGGATCATGTCTGTGATTCTGGTGATCGGCCCGGAGATCAGGTTCGCTATGATAAACGTAAAGAGGGTTACAATACCAAGGGTGAGCAGTGTACTATAAAACGCGGCCTGTTTCATATCTTCAAGCGATTTCAGTGCCTCTTCCTGATCAATTCCTGAAATCAGAACATATTTGATTCCCATCGCCTCAAAAGGCTGGTAAGCAGCAATTACCGGCACCGGCGGAGACCGGTAATCATCTGTGAGCATAGTGCCAGTATCCCCTTTGGCTGCGAGCTTCACAGGTTTATGATCCGCTTTCTGGGAAAGAATCGTACTCTTGGTGGAAAATCGGGAGTCGGAACGCATGAGAAAGTCTTCCGGACTGACAAGATATGATTCACCGGATTCTCCCAACCCCTCGCGATTCGTGAGGATTTCATTCATCTCCTGAATGGGAAACTGGAAGGCGAGAACACCGACATGTCTCCCCTGCTGCACGATTGGCACGGCAACAAAAGCAGCGTTGTCTTTGGATGGCTGATAAAATTCAAAATCGGACAGTACGGCTTTTCCCATGGGGGCATGTTTTGCCAACTGGAATACCCCGGCAAGACCAGAGTTTGAATAAGGGCCGGAAACAAGATTGGTAAAAATGTCGGCTTCCTGGATTACCGTGTAAACAATATTTCCAGCGGTATCAATCAAAAAAATATCATAGAGTCCTGTTGACTCTTTATATTTTTTGAAAGTGACATCTGCGTCCCGGTAGGCCGAGGCAAACTCGGATTCCTGAAGGCCGCCCATGGTCCCCGACCGCGCGCCCTCGGGCCCGACATCTTTAAATAAGGATGACAACCTGACCATAGCGTCGCCTGCCCGCCGGGTGCCCGACAAGTAAACTGAATCTTCTTCAAGGGCCTGAAACCACATGGCAAGCTGTGAGGCACGCGATTCCCTGATACCTGTCAATGCATTTTTATAATTTTCAATAATTGTATCTTCAGCCGCCCAAGTCAGCATTACCGCAATAACGATAACAGGCACAAGGCTGATGATAAGACCAAAAACAAGAAGCTTGAACTTGAGTTTGAGGTTCCCAAACCATGACCATATTTTCATCTTTTCCTCCTCATTCTGACAACTTGACGCATGGCATCAGCATGGCGCATATACCACATTTTATTTTATGAATATAAATACTTCTGCTCAACATTGAGCGTGAAGGATAACAAAAGAATCTGTTTTTCAATTCACTTGCTGAACCCCCTTTCTTTAATATATAATTTATTTTAACTTCGTAAGTTAGTAATTAATTAATCATTATGAAATTATTAAGGTTTAAATGGAACAATACATAAATCCATTATTTTTTCAGAATCATTAACTTTGATCTGCAAGCGTCGTTTGCAGATCAAAGGAATATGGATGAAATAATTTTTTCCGTTTGCCGGGTCATCCCTGCAAACCGCAAATGAACGCGGATAAACGCTGATGCTCCCACACTCTGACCGCTGTGAGCGTCTGTCTGCGTTCATCTGCGGAAAAAACCATTAGAACCAAGAATATTGCATCTGTCTGTATAATTGTTCACTTGATAGCGCATATTTGAATTCTATGCAAGGAAAAAAAAAAAAATATTTGACAATTCTGCTTTTATAGCATAATTCACATAAACCAGACAGCGTGGAGGCAAATGTTGCAAACCCATACTGCATAATTTAGGTTATTTATTTCAATAAACAGTCTTAACTATCAGAAAGGAGTGCTGAAATTACATTCCAGCAGTTTTTTTAATAATGAAATCAAAATATCTATCTGTTTTGTTAGCAAGTACCGCCTTTTCTGTCATCCTGATTTTATGGGAATTGCTGGCCCGTTACAGTGGCTGGAGCGAGTATGTGCTTCCCAAGCCTTTGAAAGTATTTGTCAGTATGTGGGAGATGACTGCTGACGGGACTCTCCTCAGACATTCAGTCGCCAGTCTGTTCAGAGTGACAGCCGGATTTTATCTGGCCGTCCTTTTTGGAATACCCCTGGGCATTGTACTTGGGCGTTGGAAAAAATTTCATCATTTTTTAAATCCGGTTATCCAGTTTTTCCGGCCCATATCCCCCCTTGCCTGGATACCTCTTTCAATGCTCTGGTTTGGTATTGGTGACAAGCCTGCAATCTTTCTGATTTTCATGTCCAGTTTTTTTCCCCTTGTTATTTCAACAACAGTGGAAGTAATATCTGTCAGGCCAGTGTTTTTTAATGTGGCAGCCAATTTTAATTTCAGCAACTTTGAAGTTATAACAAAAATCATTCTTCCGGCCATACTTCCCGCTGTCATCACAGCACTCCGCATTGCATTGGGAATTGCATGGGTTGTTGTTGTGGCGGCAGAAATGATTGCTGTCAAATCAGGACTGGGATATCTTATACTCGACTCCCGGAATGCCCTGCGAATGGATTATGTGATTGCCGGAATGATAATTATCGGTCTGATCGGCCTGTTACTGGATACTGCCATGAAACGTCTCGGCAGGTTTGATTTTCTGGCCTGGCATTCCATTGAAAAATAGGATTCGCCAAACATCAAACATCAAACATCAAACATCAAACATCAAACATCAAACATCAAACATGGA
>JAOZLU010000078.1 GCA_029934695.1 Desulfobacterales bacterium
GATGTTCGATGTTCGATGTTCGATGTTCGATGTTCGATGTTTAAAACCTAAAACAGGAGGCAATTATGCGTTTCGACAAATTTACCATAAAATCACAGGAACTGATTCAGAATGCCCAGGCTTATGCCTCACAGCATCATAACCAGCAGCTTGAACCGGAGCATCTGCTCGGGGCCATGCTGAATGAGCCGGAAGGTATTGCCAGGGCCATGCTCCGTAAACTCGGGGTTTCTCCTGACAATGTTGCCCGGGAAACAGCCCTTGCCTTAAACAAACTTCCCAAGGTGAGCGGCGCGGGGGATGTTTATTATTCCCCCCGTTCAAAAAACGTCCTTGAGGCGGCCTTTACTGAAGCCTCAAAAATGAAAGATGAATATGTCAGCATTGAGCATATCTTTCTGTCCATTTCTGATGAAAAAGAAGGCGAATCTGCAAAAATATTAAACCGCTACGGTGTCACAAGGGAATCCATATTAAAGGTGCTTATGGACATCCGGGGATCCCAGCGCATCACCGACCCGAACCCCGAAGAAAAATACCAGGCCCTTGACAAATTCAGCCGGGATCTGACCGATCTTGCCCGCCTGGGAAAACTTGATCCGGTCATCGGCAGGGATGAGGAAATCCGGCGCATTGTCCAGGTCCTTTCAAGAAGAACCAAGAACAATCCCGTGCTTATCGGTGAGCCGGGCGTGGGAAAGACCGCCATTGTTGAGGGCCTTGCCCGGCGCATTATAGAGGGGGATGTTTCCGAAACACTGAAAAACAGGCGTCTGGTCGCGCTGGACATGGGCGCGCTCATTGCCGGGGCAAAATACCGGGGGGAATTTGAGGACCGTCTCAAGGCCGTCTTAAAAGAGGTGGAAAGCGCAGAAGGGGAAGTGGTTCTTTTCATTGATGAACTCCACACCCTGGTCGGCGCGGGCGCAAGCGAGGGGGCAATGGACGCTTCCAATATGCTGAAACCGGCTCTTGCCCGGGGAACCCTTCGCTGTGTGGGTGCGACCACATTGAATGAATATCGCAAATATATTGAAAAGGATGCAGCATTGGAAAGGCGTTTCCAGCCGGTCATGGTCCGCGAACCCAGCGTGGAGGACACCATCTCCATTCTCCGGGGGCTGAAGGAAAAATATGAGGTCCACCACGGGGTCAAAATCAAAGATTCGGCAATTGTGGCTGCGTCCGCTCTTTCTGACCGTTATATTTCCGACCGTTTTCTTCCGGACAAGGCCATTGACCTGATTGACGAATCCGCGTCCAAGCTCCGGATCGAAATTGACAGCATGCCCGTGGAAATTGACGAAATCCGGCGGAAAATGACCCAGACCGAAATTGAGCGGGAAGCATTGAAAAAGGAATCTGATCCAGCATCAAAAGAGCGTCTTGCCAAGCTTGAAAAAGATATCCGGAACATGAACGATGATTTTCTGGAAATGAAGGCGCGCTGGCAGAATGAAAAAAATATGATCCAGGCCATCGCAAAAATCAAGGAGGAGCTTGAGCAGATCGGCATTGAGGAACAGCAGGCTGAAAGGGAAGGCGATTATGGGAGAGCCGCGGAACTCAAATATGGAAAGACCATGGAACTGAACAAGCGTCTGGATGAGGCCGGGAAAAGTCTTTCGGAACTTCAGAAAGACAGCAAGATGCTCAGAGAGGAAGTGGATGATGAGGACATCGCACAGGTGATAGCCCGCTGGACAGGCATCCCGGTAAGCAGGATGCTCGAAGGGGAAAGGGAAAAACTGGTGCAGATGGAAGACCGCCTCGGGCAGCGGGTGATCGGACAGGGAGAGGCGATCACCGCTGTGTCCAATGCGGTCCGCCGTGCGCGTTCCGGTCTGCAGGACCCCAACCGTCCCATCGGCTCATTTATTTTCATGGGTCCCACAGGCGTGGGCAAAACAGAGCTTGCCAAAGCCCTTGCGGAATTTATTTTTGACAGTGAGCAGGCAACCATCAGGGTTGACATGTCCGAATACATGGAAAAGCATTCGGTTGCCCGGCTCATCGGCGCGCCCCCGGGGTATGTGGGATATGAGGAGGGGGGATATCTGACAGAGGCGGTGCGGAGGCGGCCCTATTCGGTGGTGTTGTTTGACGAAATTGAAAAGGCGCATCCCGAGGTCTTCAACGTGCTGCTTCAGATTCTGGATGACGGACGCATGACCGACGGCCACGGCAGAACAGTTGATTTCAAAAATACCATTATTATCATGACGTCCAATGTGGGGAGCCAGTGGATTCAGGAACTCGGGGCATCAGGGCGTGAGGAGATGGAAAACCGCGTCACCGAAGTGCTCAGGGCAAATTTCAAACCCGAATTCCTGAACCGGATTGACGAAACCATCATCTTTCAGAATCTTACGCCGGAACAGATCGGGGCCATCGTGGAAATTCAGATCGCAAGGCTCAGGAAAAGGCTTGCGGACAGGAAGATCAGCCTCGCACTTTCAGAGGGTGCGACAGCATTGCTTGCGGAAAAAGGATATGACCGGATATACGGCGCACGTCCGTTAAAGCGCGCCATTCAGAAATATATTGAAAACCCCCTGTCCATGGAAATTCTCATGGGCAATATCCCGGACGGAACCGCCATAAAGGCTGATGTCAAAGGGGAGGAGATTCTTTTTAAGAGCGAATCCCAGTAAATATGCCAGTCGGATCCGCTTACTCGTTCCCAGACTCCACTCGTTCCCAGGCTCCGCCTGGGAACATATCTCCCCAGTAGCTTATGTGGCAGCAATCATTATATTTTTCCCTCTTTTCTCATTGTTTTAGCCTCTGCTTTCATTTGTAAAGGTATCATCGGAATATTAACCAATTCAAAACTCTCTTTCGGATAACTTTCCAAAAACATCTTCTCCGCCCTTTTCCGGACGCTGTTAAGCTGGTTCAGAGCTTCTATGGAACATTCGTTTTTAATCATTTTTTCCAACTCAGGATCGGTAATGAGGGTGTGATAAATCCGTGTGATATGGGATCGCTGTGCGGCGAGAAAAGAGAGTGCAGTCATACCTTTCCGACCCCCTGAGAGCAGCATCCGAATGTCTGACTCGGGATACTCACCTTTCAGCTCATTAACACCTTGGATCATGCGCCGTAAAAAAATCTCGCAGGCATCTTTGGAATCCACATCTTTCCGATCAATACCATATCTCACAACTTTCACGTCTCTTGTCTCAAATACATTCTCCAATATTTGAATCCCGGTTTCAATAACTCCGTTTTGTTTGGGAAAAATGACGGCCACTTTGGTAATTTTCATATTGTCGGAATGCTCAAGCAGGGCATATGCCTGCGTTACCACCATCGGGGATTCACCCACAGCCGCGATGAGAATCGCTTCACCAGAAGGCATCAGATCACCAACACCGTATTCAGGATGATAGTCCGCAGCCGATTTCTTTTTAAAGTAATTCTCGTTTAAAATCACATTTCCATCAACCCGATGATATTGCCCGCCTTCCTCTACCCCGAGTTCTGCAAACACAACTTCATCTTGATTGAGATACCAGACAACCCTTTGAGCTGTTATCATTTTGGCGACATGGAATTCGGTCTTATCCTTTCCTTTGAATGTGGTATGTTTCCCTCCCTGTTCACCTTTTCCTGCTTTTTTATTGGCCCAGCCCGAATTCTTCAGCTTGTCAAAGTATCGGCTGAAATTGAGCCTGTTGATATTGGGTCTCTCAAACTGCCTTTTCGCATTTGCTGATAACCGAATTTCGTAACGCCCCGGAATCGCCTTCTTTTGGAATACGGAAGTCCAAAATTCAGCCGCATCAGAGGACATCCGATTCTTCTTTTTTAAAGAGATTTCAGCGATTCCAAGAGGCTCGCCTTCAAGCTGTTCTTTCTTTTGCCCCATAGCTTTTCGGAGTTCATCGGCATCCGCGAAATGCTCGAACGGTATCTCAATCAGATTCAAGCTGCCCAAGCTTGGGTTCATAATCTCTTCAAGTTCGGGATCATCCAATTCATACTCATCAAGCAGTTCCTCAAGTGAATGGAAATTGCTTTTGTCAGTCCCCTCATATTTATCCAAAATATGATAGACACCTTTTATATTCTCATAAAACGGGGCTGGCAGATACATCAGTGCGGACATACTTTTTCGACCGCCTGACAAGGAGAGATAAACGGTTTCACTCTTGAAAGCCTCTAAATAGCCATAAAGTGTTTGCAAGAATACCAGGCAGCTTTCCCAAGTATTCACGTCCTCAAAATCCAGGCCGACCTCTTCAACATCCGAACACAGGCAATGGATATCAACCAGTGCGGCTCCTTCCTCAATAAAGGGGTGTTCTTTCGGATACAGCACAATCACCTTATTGAGCGAAATACCTTTACCTTCCTGCAAAGCCTTAACCATTGATGTCACCACAATGGGCGACTCGCCTAAAGACGCTATCAGAACATTTGCCATGACAATTCCTCTCTGAGTTTAAGGAGTGTTGTGAATAGGAACATCAGGATTATTCCTGAACCACTGCTCATCAGGGTAACGATACAGTGTCGTATCCTTCGGATCCCAACGCCAGATCCGGCGGAGTGCTGATAAAGCCGGCGATGCTGTATTCTCTGTAAAAAATTGGATCTGATCTGAGGTGTACCGGGTCAGTTCAGAGCCTCTCATCTCATTCACACCGCGGTTCGGTTGTGTGTATCGCCTGGCATAATCTATGAGGCGGATATGTTCGATCCCGATTCTGACGCTACCCAGCCCCGAAGGCTTGGCATAGCCGATCTTATGGCGCATATCCGGCTCAAGAGCAATCGCATAGAGCAATGCCCGCCATTCATCATCTTCCAGATTTGCAAAGCTCGCGGTAAAGGTGAATTCAGAAGCTTTGTCCAACGGGGTGATCCGCTGGTTATATGCGGTATGATCCCGTTTTTTTCTCACCCCGCGGGGATGATGAAAATAAAACTTCCGTCCTGCAATCCGGTTTCCGTCAAGATAAAAAGCCCCATGATGCGGTTTGGGGCCCATCAGATCAACTGTGTTTATCACTTCATGGAGAACAGGCTTTTCACAAATCGCGTCCTGAAATGAGACTTTGCCAGTAAAGACTTTTTTTCCGCTCAACATCCCGAATATCCGGCAGGCAATACATAGTCTGTCAGGATCAATACATGCCTTGAATTCCCTTGGAAGCTTAAACGAGTAGTCAATTTTTCCACGAATTTTATCCCTATATTCACCGTCAAACTTTCCGCCAAAACAACCGTTGGCTGTCGTCTCCACAAGGCTTCGGAATAGTCCTTTGAGTGATGTCCCCGGAATGATGTATTGATACTGTCCGTTTCTCATAAATTCCTGTGAGTTGCCGCGTTTGACAAAGATGGGGGTCTCTGCTGTGATTATAGCGGACAGAGTGCCGGAAATGCCGTGAAATCTGTGATGTCTTAACGGGCGACGACGGTTTTCATCCGGTGATCTGTTGAAATCACTCGGCACAAAATCATAAGGATTCATTTCCATTCCTCCAATGATTGAAAGCGGCAATGTTGAATTTCACCATTAATCTTATCCCGGTATTCAATTACTTTCAGGGCAGGCCGCGATCTGTTCCCTTTGAATGAGACAGGATAACAAAGTATTCTGGGGATCTGCAATTCCAGAAAAACAGACGGTTCCGCTTCTGACTGCCTTCCCCACAGCGCGTAGCTTTTCACCGAATGCGACCAGTCGGCTTCCTCTTTTTCCAGTTCCGACAGGGCTGTATCCGCGCCGGTACAGACCACTCGGAAACCCTCTTCATCACCCCATGACCAGACAAGCTCTTTGTCCGAATCAAATACCCGTCCCTCCTGGCACGAATCAAAATCTTCTTCCGAATCAAAGATTTCAAAGCGAATCACGCGCTCACATTCCTCCTCATTCAGCCATCCCATGGGAACACGCTCCAGAATCATCAACGCACCTTTGTTCCAACCGATTCGACCCATAAGAGATGTGATCTCAGGGACCTGACCTGTATAAACGACATCCTTCATTATCAGCCTCCTGCGCTTATTCCCAGCCCTGCACTCTCTGCACAAAATGTCCCACAGCCGATTCCTTCAGATTTATCAGGCTATCTTCGCTGAATCTCTGAATATCCCGGATCCCCCGTGCGATATGAGCCGGTGCTTCTGTCAGTGTCAGCACATCATCTGAACGGGTGCCATAGCTGTCATCACCATTCAGAAATCTGCCCAGGCCCCATATCTCCCCGGCAGATTTGCCTGTGATGGCCGGGCGGATATATTGAACATCCACCTGAGATACGTTTCCCCTGACATCTCCCAATCCGCGTGACCGACCCGAACCAATACGGATCAGCCCGTCTTCCATATCCTGCAAGACCAGCATCAGCGCGCCTAATTGCCAGATTTCAAAATTCCGCAGATAGACATCTGTTTCAAATGAGACCCCGGCTCTGATCACCTTTAATTCAAACTTTGCTCCCTGTGCCGCGCCCCCGCTGAACCGGTCAATTCCCACGCCGTCCCTGTCTTCGGTATATCTCGTCACATCCGCATTCTCAGTGAGATAAGCGTCTCCGATGGATACCCTGCCGATGAAAAACATGGATCCGAATAAGCGACAGGCAGGACAGGATTGATCATAAGCTGTCTCATTGGTCAGTTCTCTGCTTTCACGTTTCAGACGCTCTTTCATATCCTGAAGTTTCGTATTGCAGGATGTGTTATCAAACAGCACACAGACAGCAGGCTCATTCAGTGTGCGGATCACTTTTTCGACATGACTGCGGAACACTCCTTTTAATGAGCTTCCGGGAATAAAAACCTGTTCTTTGTTGTTGCGATAGGTCAGTACCGGTGTCATATCCGGGCCGTAAGGTGTGGCATAGCCGGATTTGACCAGCAAAGGTCCTGACGTGGTAATCTGCAAACTGAATCTGCATTCATTCAGCAGTTTCTTCAACATTTCGCACCTCTGTGCCTGTGTTCTGAGAAATCAGGCTTTTTCAAAAAATCAGTTTCTGTATTTCTAAAACAATGCCTCAATCTGGGTCTGGATAAAATGAGACGGATCAGAGATATTCTCCATTTTATCCTCCGGTTTGGTGTGGGTCAGATATTTCATCAGACGTTCCTCTTTTTTGTCTGTCTCCAAATTGAGTTCATAAATCTCCAAGTCTTTGATCCTGCAATTGCCCAGTCCCCTGGATTTAATTCCTCCGAGATAAGCCATTTCACTGAGGAACTCATTCAGACCGATGCAGGTCAGTCCCATATCTGTGGGATTCGGATTTTCCAGCCAAATTTCCATGTCAAAGGCCGCGTCCGGGGGAACCACTTCAAAATCGTATTTCAGTCGGTCTTTGGCGCGTTCGCTGTCCCGGTCAATGACCACGCCGTCCCGGATCTGAGTGACGCCTGCCCAATCTCCGATCTTCAGGTCATGGAAGGTGATCTTTGAGGCCATGTAAGGAGAACCGAAAAGGGTGCAGGTGTTGCAAAGCTTATCTTCGAGCATGGTAATTAATTCCGTCTCCGTCTTATTCTGCTTCCATTTGGCAAATTCCTTGTGGATGGCTGTGGGGCAATAATCAGCGTCCTTATTCTCGATTATCCGGAGGCATTCCTCATCTGACTTCCCTTTGAAGGATTCTTCGTCTTCAATCAGTTGACAAGTGCGGAGACCGGGGATGGATACCGCGAGTTTCTCAACCATGCTCCGAAACGCGCCCTTGAAACTTGATCCTGGGATAAACGGAAATCCCTCCGGTGTCCGCACAATCGGGTTGTCGGTATTTGTCACATTGATCTTTCCGCCGCCAACATGCAGTGCTGTTTTGAACTTGAGTCTCCCTTTAAACAGATATTTCGATGTTAATCCCCTTTTATTCAATTTTGACATGGCTATTGCTCCTTCTCAGATTTAAAGGTGTTCTCTGCCCAAAGATGATTGATAAACTCGCGAGCGATCAGCAGGCCGTAAGATTCGGAATACTTGCTCAATTCTTTTCTGGAAAGATTGTCCGGCACAAAGTCCTGATCAGTCTTGAGCCGCTGTTGAAGGGTTTCCAGTTTTTTCGTCAATGCGGCATAAAAATCCTTTGTATCCCGATAGGTCTTGGATGCCTGATGTCTCGTGAACTTCAGTATATGTGAAAAGCCGTCGGCCGCGTCTGCAATATTCTTCAACCCGTTTATCTGATGATTTTTGATGGTTCCGTTTTCCTTGATAAACGCGACTGCATCTTCGTAGAGTTCGTCGTCACTGAGGAGACGCAGTTTCATTTCCTGTTTTTTGGCAAGTTCCATAACATACTCCTTCTCAGTTTTCTGAATTGCATCCGGGGTGAGCAATGATGTCTCCCATTGAGTATCTTCTATTGAATTTCGGGCAGCCTTACAGATAAACCACACCATATTTTCCGCCCGGACATGTCCCTCCAGGTCAGATAAAACGTCGATTATAAATTGTTCAGAGCGAATCTCATGGGAATTCTCTGTGCTTAATTTTTTCCCAAAAAACGGAATAAGTGCTTTGGCCAGTTCGCTTCTTCTGAAGTCCAGCAATTCGGAGATGTCAGATGTCTCAGGATATAAAGTTTTCCGAAACACCCAAAGTGCCAGCCTGAGTGCCTCATCAGGAGTCCATTTGAATTCATAAGGAGCATAGCGGGCCATTAATTCGGATTGATTTTGTCTGACTGCATCTCCTGCCATGTCTCTGCGAGTGAAAATAAGAATCCCCAACCGACACCCAGGTCCTTGTTCCAGCCAGAAGGGAATATCCCGCAGCAATGCCTGCAACGCTTTTTTCCCATTACTCTTTAATTGGGTATCCTGAAATCGAAAGAAATCTTCCACTCCATCAAGAACTGCAATCACACGCTTCTTTCTTTCCTGTAAATACTGTAAGAATCGCCGTCCTGCATTTGTTTGTCTGACGCAAAATCCCATCCGCCAGGCAATCATATCCAGCCAGAGTTCTCTCCACTGGGCCGAATCAAGGGCTGCTTCGAGCCCCTTCGTAATCTCACTCTTTAATTCTTCCTGTTTGAACACCTCGGGAAGTTTGAAATTGTCTTTGATCAAGTTTTCAGTATTGACGACAATCCTTTTTGCATTTTCAGAAAAACTGCCCGGATAAGTCACCGGATAGCATTCGGCATCAATGATTTCTGTTTCCTTCAGCCCTGCATCGGAAGCAAATACTCTCCATTGGCGACGCCTGATAATCTGGAGAAACATAAAGGTCTTTCCAGTGCCTTCTTTTCCCAAGATTAAGGCTATGGGAAGTTTTTTCTGAAAATCATTTATAAGATGACGGATAGGGCCATAAGGAAGAAAATCTTCTGTTTTGCCTGATTCCGAATAAATCATGGACTCTGTACGTTCAACCAGATGTTTTCTCAAAGTTCGCAGGTCTCGACGAATGAGTTCGCGAAGCAAAGAGATCAGCATGGCAATCCATTTTCTTTTATCTTTTAATTTATCGGGACCGATATCATAAATTGCATCAGAGGATTCAGAAACAGGAATCCAGTCTATCCATTCTTCAATACTGGAAAACAGTTCTGAATTTTTCACCAATCCCATAAATTCATCCCAGAGTTCAGGAAGCACCATAAGTCTCTGCTCCTGAACAGTCTTGAGAATATGATTAAGTGATTTTGATTCATGTTCAGAAGAATCCGTTTTCCAAAATGCCTGTGCCGAATTTTCAATCCGCTTTATCTGATAAGCCATTGACGCTTTTTCTTTCATGTAAGCATCTGGAATCTGAGAAAAAATAACTTTGGGCAAGGGATACCCGGGCCGCGGCGGTGTCAGCCTCTCAAACAGTTCCAATATATATTCGGTTCCTTCAACAGATTGTGCGCTTAATGTTGTAACCAGAATCCGATGCACTCTGGGATCAAGCAGAATCCCTGTGGAAAATTCGGAAATCCCTGCCCGAAGGTCAATCACAACAGCACCGATTCCGAGCATTTTCCCCAATTTGGAAAGAGTTGATGTGATAATATACGGATCATCCGCGGCCTGAACCAGATGCTCCGGTCTGATCTGAAGAGAGGTAAACTGTGTTTTCAAACGAAACGCGGGAAGCATATAAATATGATCCAACTGTGGTGAACTTTTAATACGGTCAGCAATCAGACGCAGGGTGCTTTCAGTGGCAGGATCAGGATCGCCTTGAATCAGGGCGAGAAAATCAATAAAAGATATGGGCGGATTCAGCAGACGTTTCTTCAATAGCCAAGTGATACCCGGTGCCTCCAAATCTCCGTCAATCAGAAGGACGGGTTTCTGAGCGGTTGCATCCGCAATTGACCGGGCAATGGCCACCGCATGAATCGTTCTGCCCACCCCGCCCTTGAATGAGTGCAGGGCAATGAGAGGGGGACAGTCTTTGGGAAAGCTTTCCGGTTCGGCTTGGACTTTACAGGGAGTCAGCGTGGAGGGCCGGCTCAGACTCGGAATAAAACCGCGTTGTAATGGTTCATCTTCGTTCTCCTCTATCTGAATTTCAAGCTGACGAGGAGTGTCTTCAAGGCTTTCCAGAAGGATGGAAGGCTCCTCCATATTCCTGACAAATCGTGGGTCAAAGGTATCCGCAAGCCAAGTCATGGCTTCCGCCCTCTTTCCCGGAGCAATTTCAAGGGTCAGCTGCTCCCAGTATGCCTGAGCCGACTTCAGCCATTCGGGCCAGCCCCGATTTTCTCGGACATGAAGCAGGACATCTTCGACATCCACCCATGTGAACAGTTGTATTCCCTGAGGTATCATTTTATTTCTTCCTGATCTTCTGCTGAAGTTTTTTCAGCCAGTTGACGAGTTTCTCTTCATCTTCTTTATTCATTGCCACGCCGTAACGCCATGCCAGGTGTGCATGCTCAATGGGACGGGAAGATTTGCTCTTCTTTAAGCGAAATGCTGATGCTTTCTCACTCGTCAGCGATGCAGATAATCCGAGCATTGATGCCAGATGCCGAAGATCGTGAACCTCAATCTCACTCTTTTCCATCTGACCGATCCGATTGAGCCTCCGCATTCGGAGAATCCTGGATTTCAGGCCGCATAAAACAAAATCAGGAAATGGGAAGGTGAGGTTCCCTTTTTTGCCTCACGGCTGTGCGCTTTGAATGCTTGTTCCAGTTCGGTGAATCCAGCGTCAACATCAGGCATATTTATTATCCTTACAGTTTGGATATTTCGTATTCATAATGAATGACCACCTGCCTGACAAACTCACGGATCAGCAGCAGATAAACCTCCAAGTGATTTTCTTCCGCTGTTATATTCAGACGCTTGCAGACGGTGTCCCGATCTTTTTTCAGATGCTCCCTGATTTCGTTTAGCAATCGTTCTCCGAGCTGTTTACTCTTCCATCGCTTATCCTGCTCTGATTTACCTGTCTGACGCTTGATGTAATCCAGCACGTCCGAGACCTTTAATGCTGTGTTGGCAATATTTTCCAGGCTTTTTATCTGAGCCTTATGTTTATTTCCAAATGCCTCTGTCGCGATTCCGCCCAGACTTTCTGTTTTCTTAGGAAACTTGTCTGCACAGATCGCCACTTCCTTCAGCATTTTCATCCGTTCACTCATCGTTCATTCACCTCCGTATGAAAGGAATCTGCAATCACGACTCTTCCAAAGCCATGTTCACGTCGTTCACCAATACCCTGACCTTGAATATCGGACAGAATTTTCCACAATCTGTCGTCTGCCGCTCCGTTATACCCGAACAAAAAGACCGAACCCATTGCCATTGCCACATCATCTGCCCTGGGAAGCTTTGCCAAGGCATTCCAGCCCATCACCCGACGTGTGGTCACAAACTGACACACAGGCTCCATGCCGCTCAGTCCCCATTTTCTTTCGAGATAAACCCGCGTGATGGCAGTTTGATGACGCATGAGCGCATCCCGGAGGATCACTTCTGATTCAAGTGTGACAGGAATGTAAAGTGAATGGGGCGCGTTCAGGTTGTAAGTCCGGGCTGTCTCCTTCAACTTTTCGCTGAAAGTGATGACGCGCTGTTTTATCTGTTCTGGCATCTCATCATCTCTGTCTATCTTTTCCTTGTAGGTGACCCTGAGTTTACCAAGTCCCCGGGTCCTGCTGTTTCCAAGATAAATCAGTTCCTGCTCCGAAGCTGTCTCAAGAAACGACGCGAACGCATCCCACAGCGATTCATCCTCGCAATGAAGAGTACCCTGGAATTTCTGATTCTCCTCCAACACCTCCAAGTTATACAAAATACTTTCGCTGACCGCGTGACGGGCACGGCTGATGCCGGTCCGGGTCAGCACCCGGATCGGAATCTTTGATATTCCCATAGCTTCAGGCGTATATCCGTGACGGTAAAATCCGTCATTGAAAGGCGTAATTGATTCTCCGCAGTTTTTATTATCAATCTGATAAGAACAGGTTTCACTCGCTTCCAAAACCTGAGTATTTGTTTTGTTATTCAGCGCAAACAATGTCCAGAGAATCAGATGATCAGATACACCATGACGTTCTTCATCATCATGATCCGCATTGAATCGGAACCCGGAGAACCGCTTGCAGGAACGGGATGTGGCCGGAAGGGACCGGACTGGCAAAGTGTCTCCATCCAATTCTTTGGACTCGAAATTGGCAGGATACAGATTCCCGAAATGAATCTTCCCTGAAGTGAAGAACCGGGCAAATTCCTCCTTACGAAGCGGACAGAGACGAGAATGGGACGCAGCCAGACCGCCTGATAAGGATGATCCGGGGATATATCTCAGTGTATCCGCAATTTCATCTGACCGGGAACAGCGAAAACTGAGGGGCATCTGGTTGGAAAGGACAAGAACAGCCTGCATTATTGATCCTCCCTGGCAATTTCATAATAGACTAAGGACTCCAAATCTTCACAATATTTAAGCGGTTCATTCTCCTGCGTTCCGTTCACCTGAAGTTCCTGAACGGAGAAACTGCATCGCCCCATACCGGTTGATCGGTTCGCGCCGATCCGATCTGTCATGCGGATACCGGCAATGAGAAGAAAGAGCGGATATGTCCCGGGCAATTCAGACAACTCATTGGAAATCCCTGTGAGACAGCCATGTATCTTTCCTTTAAATAAAAGGAACTGAGCTCCGAATTCACTCGTGTAAAGCGCTCCTTGTTTCACGGTACGGGTTCGTCGTGACACGCGAGTTTGTATCCGGGTTTCTGTTTGCATGAACATATATTTTTGTTTTTGAGAAGGGCTGTCAAAAAAACCCTTTGATTCATCAGTCATTACCGCGTTGTCAAAAAAAAGCGGGCTTTCCTGATATCGGGACCCGAAAATGCGTTCCACAATGTTCGGAGAGTCAGAAAAGAGCTTGAGAGCTTCTGTTTCATCATGCGGGTCCCGCACAGACAGACCGCAAACCTGGGCAATCTGTTCGCAATTCTCCCGCAACACCCCTTTGATTGTGGAACCGGGGATATGAAGATATCCGGCACCGTCCCTGACAATCGCCCGATGAATCAGACCTCTTGCCAGTCCGCTCCCGCAGTGAAACGCGCTGTCAAATTCCAATTGGTATGTCAGCGCGATATGATCTGTCCGGGTCATTGTTCACCTCATTGAATAAAATCATAAAGTTCGGCTATATCCAGAAAAGGGGTATGATAAGCATTCCCCTCTTCAAACCAGGGAAAGGGGAAAATATTATCGCTGGTTGAAAATGAATAAAGCACGTCTGTCAGCAATCGTTTCTGGTCCTTTTTCAGCCGGTTCTGAATCACCAGTCCCTGCAATACGGAATCGGGATAATTCAGAAAAACCGCATCCTGCAATGCCTGTATTTTGTTGTGAGGAATTGATTTCATCTCCCGGATACTCTTCACAAGGAGTTCCATTGTCTGAATATCATAAGGCCGAAGGGTGCGGATCAGTTTCTGTTTTTTCTCTTTATGAACAAATATCCTGTTATAATCCTCGGTGAAGCGCAGACTGTTGCCAGCACTGACCACCTGAAAATTGATCAGGCCTCCCTGTCCGTTCCTTTTTGAATAATCCCGACTGCGCCTGGTCCCTTCCTTTTTGGCAAATTTAAGCAGATCTTCAGCCATTTTCAGAAGCGTTCCAAAGGGAAATTTTGCGTGAGCAATGACCACCCCCACTGATACGGTAAGCGGTTCTCCCCATTCTCTCTCTGTGTGGTACTGAAAGGTCTCAATGATTGTCATGGCCGCTTCAATCGCTTTGTCCGCGACCGTGGCCATGACGAGATCATCTCCGCCTAAAAGCAGAATATCAAAAGGGAAATAAGGGCTGTCCGATTTTGGTTCAAGATGATTCTGAATTGCCTTCAGTGCCGCATGGAAAATTCCATCATCCACGACTTTGGAAAATTTTTCATACGCGTTCACGGTTTTCAGACTTTCGATCCTCCTGCCCATACTGTCACCGTCCGCGTACAGCAGTCCTATATAACCTGAAGGAGAGGATAACTCTCCCAATTTATTGAAATCTTCCGGGCGCCGTCTTCCTCTGGTATTATAATCCAGCAACAGCCGGTCCCATAATTTATGCTTCTCTGAAACCGTCTTCTTCCCGGAGGTTATCGCCTTTATATCATCTCTGATTTCCCGATTCTTTTTCCGTTTTTTCATGCATGCGGGACAGATCAGGGTGTTCTCCTCTCCCTGATGACCTGCGTATTCCACACCGCAGGAATCGCATATACAAAAAAAAGAATGGGTGACAAGCCTGAGTGGCGGATTTCCATGATCTTTTGCCATTCTCAGACGAGCACCGAGAAGTTTGGAAGTTTTGTCAAAATCAACAGAAAAATCTTCATGCTCTGGTGATCTGACTCCGCTGATCGAACCGGTGATGGTTTTGTCACGGTAAAGTCTTCTGATCTCTGAAATGCAGACATCTGCTTTATCCGAGTCAACATTGAACATGCCTGACCCGCCGTTAGCGTAAATACATTCTGCTGAGGGATCGTTTTTTTTAACAACTTCAAACATCTCCTTGCGATTCAATTCATCCAGTATGACGCTTGCCCCGCGGATTTCTTTCAATGCACTGGTACCAAAGACATATTCTTTAATATGGTCTGTATCTAATGCGATAATCGTTCGTTTCATTAAAAGAGCTTCCTTTCAGGCAGTTGAGTGTAATCAAAATTGACCAGGTCGCCTTTCGCATTACTATCTTTATCTTTATCGGCAAATTGAATTGGCCTTTGGCATTTACAAACTTCGCAACATCCACCGAGCGTCCGCCATTTATCAGAACGTCTGAGTCAGGGCTTTCCTGCAAGCGGGCTGTAAACATCATTCCGACCCCCTTGACAGTCAGTTCCGGAGAAATCGTACCGCGAAGGGTGGTGGTCCCTTCTTGTGCATCAAGGCCCATCCCGTCTTTTTCTTTCAGATCAATGACAAATGAATCAGGAGTTTCCAAGATCGCCCATATAGGCTTTTTGGGGTCCAAAGGCGGTGTCGAGATTTTTCAACTCGGATTCCAAAGTTTTGTCTAATCTTTGGACAGCATTTGGAAAAAATATTTTACCTTTCGACGTCTCTTCCAGATCACTGAACAGGTGAACCTCAACACCTTTTATCCCGGAGTGGACGATTTCTTTTCTGACTTCCTCAAGAGAGTCACCGAATAGTGGTCTGTCCCTTAGGCTTGATTTTTTTAAGAAAACGCTTTGCTTCCTCAATACTCATCATTTCCCGGATGAATCTGTCCTTTATCCGGCTGTCAAACAAAATGATGGAAACCCTGCGCCGGCCCTGTTCAGGAGGGAAATATTCACATACTTTGGAAGTCACCCTGCCATAAAGCAGACTTATCTTTAATTTTATTGGAACAGGTTTGTCAAGTTTTTTGTCCTTTTTTATGGAGACATGCTGAAAAATTGCCTCCCTCATCCGTTACAATCAGGAAAAGAACAATGAGCGGCTTCCTGTCAGACTGGTTACAATACATCTTGACGATATAAAAGATAATCATATTTCTGTGGAAAAGTACGCAAGTATCGAACTTCGCGATATGCTGATGAAATGGAATAAAATATTATCGTATATGCTGATGAAATGGGATAAATTATCGTCAGACTCGGGAAGCATTCTGCATGATTCTTGAAACTGTAAAGCCAACAGAGTATCTTCACACCGTCACAAAGTTCCCAAGAACAAAATTTATTTCGGAAATTTTTGTTGCCATCACTTGGTGATATTGTTACAAGATGCGGAACTGTATTTATCATGACAGGAAATCGGCCCGTTCGGAAAAAAACCGGGTTTCACAGCAAGGTAGCAATTGCGGCTGTCACCCAGATCAGAAAGGTATTTCTGAGCATAAAAAAACTGCCAATGATCCGTAAGCTATCAGCGGTGACTGGACACAAGAAAAAGTAGCAGGCGGCCATATTATTGAACATGTAAATTAAAACGATGATATAATTCTTAATTTTTTAAACAAGGAATTATCTGATGAAAAAAGTTAATATCGGTTTACTCGGTTTCGGCACTGTCGGTGCAGGCGTTGCAAAAATTTTTATTGAAAACAGGGAGGTTCTCCGATCCCGGGTCGGGGCGCATCTGAATTTGAAATATGTTGCTGATATCGATATGAAAACAGACAGGGGTGTGCGGCTTGATGAGGGCGTGCTGATTTCTGACGCTGAAAAAGTGCTTGATGATCCTGATATTGATATCATTATTGAAATGATCGGCGGCGAGGGAATTGCAAAGGAATTTATTTTAAAAGCCATTGATAATGGCAAGCATGTTGTCACTGCAAACAAGGCCCTTCTTGCCGCTCACGGGAATGCTTTGGGCAGAGCGGCAATGGAAAAAGGTGTTGATCTTGCTTATGAGGCAAGCGTCGGCGGGTGCATGCCCATTATCAAATCTCTGCGGGAGTCCCTGGTCGGAAACCGGATTTCTTCCATGATCGGCATTCTCAACGGAACGTGCAATTATATTCTGTCCAAAATCACGGATGAAGGCATGGCTTTTGAATCGGCCCTTTCCCAAGCCCAGGAAAACGGCTTTGCTGAGGCAGACCCGACCCTGGATGTGGGAGGATTTGACACCGCCCATAAACTGGCAATTCTGAACGCGCTTGCTTATGGCATGGAAATCAATTTAAAAGATATTTATATTGAAGGGATTTCAGAGATTACGCCCCTGGATATTCAGTTTGCAGGAGAGTTCGGCTATCGGATCAAACTCCTTGCCATTGGCAAAGACAGGGGAGATTCAGTTGAAGCAAGGGTTCATCCCACCATGATTCCTTTTGACAACCTGCTTTCCAATGTCAATGCCAATCTGAATGCCATTTCCATTTCCGGGGATGCGGTGGGTGATATGGCGCTTTACGGCTTTGGCGCAGGCATGATGCCCACAGCCAGTGCTGTCGTCAGTGACATCGTGGATATTTCCCGCAACCTTTTATCCGGGGTATCCGGGCGGGTTCCGTTGCTTTCATACCAGTCAGAGGATATTCGGAAAATTCCTGTGATGCCTGTGGATGAAATTTCCACTCATTATTATCTCAGGTTTTCCGCAATGGATCAGCCCGGGGTTCTTTCAAAGATAGCAGGGGCTTTGGGAAGGCATGACATCAGCATCAAATCGGTACATCAGAAAGGCCGGGAATTGGAAGGGCTGGTTCCCATTGTGATGCTCACGCATCTTGCAAAAGAGGCGGATATGAAAAAAGCCCTGTCTGAGATTGCCGCACTTGACATTATAGGCAGCAAACCTGTAATCATAAGAATTGAGGATAAAAACGGGCAGGATTGAATTTTGGGTCAGTGGTCAGTTTCAGGTGTAACTGATCGCTGACTTTTGTACAATTTCAGTGTAAATGAAATGATAAATAATATTTCGCTAAAAAATTTTAAATGCTTTCAACAGACAGCTATCAACCTGTCACGAATCACCCTGCTGACCGGTGAAAACAGCACCGGGAAGAGTTCTGTGCTGTATGGTTTGCTGGCGCCCTTCCAGTCAAATGACTTTCCACTTTATCTGTCCCCTAATGGGAGATACGTTAATATGGGAGATTTCAAGGAAATATCATTTAATAATCTGAAACTCAGGGTCGAAAGCATATTCAGGCGGCTGAAGAGCCGCATGAACATTTCCCCCCTG
>JAOZLU010000546.1 GCA_029934695.1 Desulfobacterales bacterium
ATCAAACATCAAACATCAAACATCAAACATCAAACATCAAACATCAAACATCAGAACCAGGACCTGTGGGACCATATTTCCGCTTCCAGGTCATTCTTATCCTGCTGAAGCGTAAGGTACATGGAAGCGTTTTGGATGGCCAGACCGCCCTGATGGGCCATGGCGACAGCCATCATGATATCTGCCTCGGTGAACTCCCTCGGGACATCGCTGTAAAGCCTCATCACTCCGATAACATCATCCCTGGCGTTTATGGGAACACTGAGGATGGAGACGATCCCCTCTGCTTTTTTCTCTTCCCGATACTGAACGCCCTTATCAGTGGCCACATCTCTGATCACCACCGGCCGGTTCCTAAGGGCCTCTGAAATGCCTTTTTCAGCGGATATGGGACCTTTGCTGAGATACTTTTCGCTCAGACCGTAGCTTGACACAATTTCCAATTTATCTCTGTTTTCATCCATCAGGCGAATGGAAGCAGCTTTCACTCCGAGGGTTTCAGCAACGTCGGCGGACATGATGTGCATAATTTCCTTTATGTCCAGAGTGGAATTGATGGTGACGGCCAAATCATGGAAAAGCTCTGTGTTCATTCTTATCCGGTCAACCAGTCGTGCGTTTTCAATGGCTATTCCTCCCTGGTCAGCCAGGGCACTCAGAAATTCAATCTCGTCCTGGGCAAAATCCCTGGGGGTGGACGTATAGAGCGCAAGAACACCGATGGCTTTGCCTTTCACCATGACTGGCACGTCCAGAATGGAGGCAATCCCTTCGGCCTTTTTCACCTCGTGATTTTCCACACGGGGATCCGTAGTCGCGTCACGGATGGAAAGATACCCTCCTCCCTTGAGGATATTCCCTACGATTTTTTTTGCGTTGCTCGGGCCCGCATGCAGATAGTTTTCAGACAGTCCTTTCTGAGCGACCGGCACAAACATATCCTCCTTTTCGTCAGCCAGAAAGAGGGAAGCGGCCTTTCCACCCATCGTGTCAATTGCACTTTGAACGATGAGGTTCAGAAGTTCCTGCTTCTCCAGTGTTGTTCCGAATGCTTTGCTTATTTCACAGAATGATTTGAAGTAATCGGTTTTGCTCGTCATATTTTACTCTCCTTACCCTCTTCAGTTTCCTTATTTTGATGAAGCGGGTTTGCTTTCTTTCACGTCTTTTTTCCCGACTGAAGCGGGTTTGCTTTCTTTTGCGTCTTGCTTCCC
Organism: Desulfobacterales bacterium; assembly: GCA_029934695.1. Lineage (GTDB taxonomy): Bacteria > Desulfobacterota > Desulfobacteria > Desulfobacterales > 4be13 > JAOZLU01. The sequence goes on from JAOZLU010000546.1 coordinate 1,215, forward strand.
GGATGAAGCGGGCTTGCTCTCTTTTGCGTCCTTTTTATTCTCGTCAGAGGCAGGTTTGCCCGCCTCCCTGCTCTTACTGGCTGATTCCGGAGAAGCGGGCTTTTCGGCCGCGGCTGACTCCCCGTCTCCTTCCCTTTCCTTGAGCCATTGCACGATTTTGGGCGCAAATTCCTTCTGGCATTTGGAACTGACATATATTCCGATATGCCCGGTTTTCATGCAAATATCCTCTGTATCCGTGCTTCCCACTTCCCGGGTCAGAAGCTCACAGGCCTCAGGCGGCACAAGATGGTCATACAGCCCGTAAAAATTTAACAGAGGCATGGTGATATTTTTGAGGTCCACCCGCTTCCCGTCCAGTTCCATTTTGCTCTGGATGAGAAGATTCTTTTTATAACAGTCCGTTATAAACTGGCGGAAGGTTGCCGCAGGCACATCAGGACTGTCAAAAATCCATTTTTCCATCCGGATGAAATTTTCCACAAAGGCTTTGTTGTCCATATTTTCAAAAAAGCCGACATATTTGTCAAGGATCAGACGGGCAGGATTGAGAAGCAGAAATCCCAGATTCATCATATCTCCGGGCATATTGCCATACGATTTTCCCATGAGATACGCGTCCGTCTGCTTCATCCATATATGGAGCAGACCTTTGTCTGTGTCAAAATTTGTGGGTGTCACCGTCGTGACAAGATTCTTGATTTTCTCAGAATGCAGGGCCGAATACATCACACAGAAAGCCCCTCCCATGCAGATTCCCATGAGGTTGATCTTGGGCAGATCATGTCTGTTTCTTATAAGATCGACGATACTGTCCATATAACCGTTGACATGGTCGTCAATGGTCACATACTGATCCTTGCGTGTCGGATACCCCCAGTCAACCATATAGACTTCAATGCCGTTATCAAGAAATGTCTGAACCACGCTTCTTCCCGGCTGAAGATCCAGCATGGTTTCCCTGTTGATAAGGGCATACACCACGAGAAGCGGGTATTTCTGCTTCACTTCCGCGGGTTTGTAATATTTCAGCTTGACTCTGTCTTCCTCATAAACAATCTCATAAGGAGTGGTTGCCATGTCTGTTTCAAGAGGACTCAGCAAAACTTCGGATGCCTTTTGCGCTCGCGACTTTGCTTTTTCCGTACTTTCCGCTAATTTTTGCAGAATAAGATCCACCGCAATTTTGGGCTGGCTCATACGTTCTCCTTCTTTGCATTAATTAAGGAATTAATTTTGAATTCCTGAATTCCTGATTTCCTGAATTCTTAAATTCTTTCCTCCAGCTTTTTGGAAAGCTCCCTGACCTTTTTTTTCAGCAGATAAAAGTCCTTGTAGAGTTCATCCATATCTTTGTTGGTGGGGATGGGAAGTTTCTCAAGGACATCATACATCACCTCATCTTTGGCCTTCCTGTACTGCACCAGAGCTTCAACGGTTTTGTTCATGACCTGGGTGTATTCCGGAGATTTGAGCAGGGTCATGTAATGGCCTTCCAGTATCTTGATCCACATATTATAATAATCTTTGAAGTTGTCGTGAATATCACCCTTTTCGATCAGTTCCTCCACTTTTTCCTGCATGACGGCCGACGATTTTTCCACAGGGATATAAAACATGTAAAGGAACTCGCTGAGTGCTGCCTGAAACAGATTGAATTTATCTGTAAACTGTGTTATTCTTTCCTGATGAAAACGGTTCAGCCCCAATTGCGGGACATTCAGGAATTTCTGGAATTCTTTTTCATAAATTTCGTTCCAAGTCTTGAAGACATTCTGGTCAATGCCTTCAAAGTTGTAAGCCTCTGTATGCCGGCCCATTTTTGTCGCCTGATCTGCCCACCGCTTTTGCATTTCCAGATAGCCGTCCCATGACTGCTGAGCCATTTGCATCATAAATTCGGGAAGCGAATCCATCCCTTTTAATACAGTGTTCATGTTTTTCGGTTCACTGAGCGTTGAAAGCAGTGACATCAGAATCTTATTGCCGGATTCCCATGTCTTCTGCGCCTTATAGGCCGGATTTTTCCGAGCTTTTTCAGATGTGCCGGACGTATCAGGCTGCATTTTTGCAATATTCCCCCAAAAATCCATTGACGATTTTGTCCAGGCAGAAAACAGAGATGCCATGCCTGTATCATCCATTTTTTGACTTTGATCCATTTTTGACTCCGTTTGATAATTTTTTTATCGTCTATATATCAACAGTTTTCTGAAAACAAGATTTTTTTGTATTTTCTTCAAATTTTTCTGCCTGTATGGTCAGATAAAATAGTGCAAACTGAGGTTTGCATGTCGGGATATAAGCCTTATCCGCAAAACAAGCTTTATACTCCCTCACCGGACTGATGAAACAAAACTTATTTTCTGCCTGTTTCATCATTTTTGTTGTCTGTTTCGTTTGACGAGCCTTCAAAAAAAGATTGGAAAGGTGTCAATTCTTTCATGGTTTTTTTCGCTATTTTGGAAAAATCCGTACCCAATTCAAGATATACCTTGAATTGCTCATCCATACTTTTTTTATAGTTCAGGTAACTTTGAATGGTTTTTTCCAGATAATTCTCAAAAAATTCGATGAGAATATCATCCCCGAACCGAATGATCAGATGAAGCAGGGATACAGGCAATATGCGGTTGTTCTTTTTTACCTGTTCCATGACGATCTGAATCAGAATGAAGGCTGTGACATCTTCATTGCTTTTCACATCGACGACCTCGACCTCCCGCCCTTTCTTAATCATGTCAGCGACATCTCTGAGAGTGACATAAGTGCTGTTTTCCGTATCATATAATCGTCTGTTGGGATATTTTTTCAGTGTTATCTTTTTATTGGCCATCCATCTCCCCTTATTTCCGAACCGGACGCATCCGGAAGGCATCTCCGGGCACAAAAGTCCAACTTGCAATGCTCCACCGGAGCGGCTTCCATAATCAATTAGCGGATGCGTCCCTTTGAAATTTATGACATGATGCAACATACGCTGACAAATCAGCAACTATTCCATACACCCTATATATTCATTTAATCACTATCAAATCAAGCTTTTTTTGTAAAAATACTTTCAGCCAGTTTGCCAGAATATTTTTTTTTGCATTGCATCATTTATTTCTTGACAAATAAAAAAGAGAAATTTATTTTAACTGGTAATTGTTTCAGGAGCAAACAGGTGTTTCGGATGGCTGAATTTGTGCAAAAGTATTCTCAGACAGACCGACAGATTTTTTTTGTGCATTGCACCATTTATTCCTTGTGAGATCATGAAAAAATATCACACAGAGCCGCAAAGAACACAAAGACGCAAAGCTTTCCTCTGTGATCTTTGTGCCTTTGTGTGAGGCCATGAAAAAATATCACACAGAGCCGCAAAGAACACAAAGGGCGCAAAGCTTTTCTCTGTGATCTTTGTGCCTTTGTGTGAGGCCATGAAAAAATATCACACAGAGCCGCAAAGAACACAA
>JAOZLU010000079.1:0-7870 GCA_029934695.1 Desulfobacterales bacterium
GATGTTTGATGTTTGATGTTGGATGTTTGATGTTTCGGCAAAATCAAGTCCGGCCTGAAGGGGCCGGACATTTGCCCTTTATTCAATTCAGAATGGCCTTCTGGATTTTTTATTTATGAATTTCTGATTTATTCCCTGATTTGTAAATTAATTTAAAAAAATATCAAAAACACTTGACACACATAAAAACATCGTATATCTGAATAGCAATTAAGGCATTAAGCCCGCCTACTGGAAGGAATCTATTATGTTCTTCTGACTTAGATCAAAAAAGCACTCATTTTCCATAAATTAAAATTTCACGCCATAATCCATTGAAATTAATTTTTTTTTATATCTTAGAAGATATAAAAATTCCATTGATCATCATTTCTGCAAATTCAGAATTTGAGGCAGATGCCTGTTTTTAAAGGAATGATAACATATTCTGTCAGAAACATCCACATCCGGATTTTACAAATTCATTCCGCCATAAAGCTTAATCTGTGTGAATTTCAGTAAAATCTGACTTTCCGTGACTTGAAGAAAAGAATCGTGTCCTTTCTTTGCGAATACAATTCAACTGCTGTTTGTGAGGGATTGCTGAAAAAATACAAAATGAATTTAGTGGAGTTCAGGCCAGTGGTGTGTTCCCGCTTCTGAAAATCGAATATGGTTCCGGGATTAGCCGGCGCGAATTTGTGCTAAATCAAAAGGCTGTGAACGGCTTTTTGTGCAGCTGATCCTTAATCTTTATAGAGAAGATTATCAAATAAGCATGATTGGAGAAGCAGGACAGATGTCAGATCAAATAAGATATTGGATAGAACTATCTGAATATGATATTGAGACAGCCATCGCAATGTTAAAAAGCAAGCGATATCTTTATGTTGGGTTTATGGCTCACCAATCTATTGAAAAAATACTAAAGGCTTATTATGTAAAAACTAATGGAGAGTCAGCCCCATTTTCTCATAGCCTTTCTTATCTTGCAAAGAAAGCAAAAATCTATGAACATTTTTCAGAAGATCAAAAAGATTTTATAGATATGCTTGAACCGATGAATATTGAATGCAGATATCCGACTCATAAAGAACAATTAATGAGAAGTTTGACAGAAGAACGGTGCAAAGAAATTCTTGATAATTCAGAGGAACTACAGTTATGGATAAAACAGAAGTTATAGCAAAACTTAAAATATATAAAAAACTTCTATCACAACATATATCATTTGATAAAATGATCCTGTTTGGTTCTTATACAAGAGGGAGTCAGAGAGAAGACAGTGATGTGGATGTCGCGATAATCGTCGATGAAATGCAAGGGGATTATTTTTCTACAAGACCTCTGTTGTGGAGAATTAGAAGGGAAGTGGATGATAGAATCGAACCAATTCTTTTTGAAATAAAACATAACGAAAGCGGTTTTATAGAAGAAGTAATGAGAAATGGGATTCTGATATAACCAAAAGATGGAGCGGACTTACGCCGCTCGGAAAATTAATAGTTACTCTAACGTAATGATATTATGGATACAATAATTGATAAATTTAATTTGATAGAGAAGATTATTTCTCAGAAAAAGGGAAATATCAAACTGCTTGCACTTTTTGAATTGGAAGATAATATTCAGGACAGGTGGATGTAATTATTTCTGCCAGAAATTTGTTCCCTGACAATATTGAATCATTGAAATTTGTTGTAAAGATAGTTCAACGTGTCTTAACTAAAGAAGAAATACTTAAAATTTCAAAAGTAGTTTTGTTTGATTCAAACGATAAGTTTATACTCGACTATCAAGTTTTTTTATGTTGACTGAATTTATTGGATATTTTCACATCTGGGATTTTCGATGCCTGTCAGTAAATTCAATGACTTATATGTGAAGCCGATATTCTGATTTTTTAAATTGACAAAAATAAGATTTTTTTCAAGATTTTAAGTCATTGAAAATACAAATTCATTTAGTCAAGTTTTAAAAAGTTTGATAGTCGAGTTATAGCAAAAATCCAAAGATTTCTTAATAATAAAAACCCAAAAGAATTTAGTGAATTGGAAACAGATGATTTAATGATAAAGCGTGGATTTGTTATAAAATCCTCTATCTCTAACTATGAGGAAGATTTGATCAGGCATCTTTTCCATACTTCCAAACTGAATGAGATAAAAGGATTTGTGGAAAGTAACTCCCCTAAAAAGATAATTTACCAAATGATTCTGACATCTTCCAGAGGGATTTCGGGAACAGGGATGTCAGACAAATTGAAAGTGTTTCCCCTTTGGACTTCGATAAAATGCAAACTGCTTTCAGATCGTTATATAAAAATATCTTATCAGGAAGCAAAGCAGAGCGATAATTTTATTTATAAGTATCCGGTCATAAATTTTCTGGCGTTTGTTTATATTAATATGACAGAAAATGCTGGAAAGCTTTTGTCCGGATACACAAAACAGAAAGGAGGGCGCACCATCCCTTCAAAATCCCGTAATTTGGGGATTTCCTGCGCCAAAATTTTATGAACATCGTAGAACTTAAATCAAAAAAAATCAACGAACTGACCCAGATGGCCACCAAAGAGTTCAATGTCGAGGGGGCCGCGGGAATGAAGAAACAGGAGCTTATCTTTGCCCTGCTTCAGGCCCATATTGAAAAGAATGGCCTGATTTTCGGGGAAGGCACTCTGGAAATACTGCCGGACGGATTCGGATTTCTGAGAGCGCCGAATTCCAACTATCTGCCAGGGCCGGACGATATTTATGTGTCACCTTCCCAGATACGCCGTTTCAATCTGAGAACCGGGGATACAGTATCCGGTCAGATCAGGCAGCCAAAAGAGTCGGAACGGTATTTTGCGCTCCTGAAAGTCGAAGCTATAAATTATGAAGATCCCGAAGTGGCCAGGGAAAAGATACTTTTTGACAACCTGACCCCCCTTTATCCTGATCAGAAAATAAACCTTGAGTCTGATCCTGAAAATTTCTCAACACGGATAATGGATCTGATGACGCCTATCGGCTTTGGCCAGAGAGGGCTGATTGTTTCACCGCCCAGATCAGGAAAAACAATGCTCCTGCAATTTATTGCAAACAGCATCACCACCAATCATAAGGATATCGTGCTGTTTGTACTCCTTATTGATGAGCGGCCCGAAGAGGTCACAGACATGGAACGCTCCGTCAACGGAGAGGTTATCAGCTCCACATTTGATGAGCCTGCGGAAAGACATGTCCAGGTTGCTGAAATGGTTATTGATAAAGCCAAAAGACTGGTGGAGCACAAGAAGGATGTTGTGATCCTTCTGGACAGTATCACCCGGCTTGCGCGTGCTTACAATTCAGTTGTGCCTCCCAGCGGAAAGATTCTTTCGGGAGGGGTGGATTCAAACGCGCTGCAGCGTCCGAAACGCTTTTTCGGGGCTGCCAGAAACATTGAAGAAGGGGGAAGCCTCACTATTATTGCAACCGCGCTGATTGATACCGGCAGCCGTATGGACGAAGTAATTTTTGAAGAGTTCAAAGGAACCGGTAACATGGAGCTTCAGTTGGACCGAAGACTTTCCGACAAGCGTCTGTTTCCTGCGATTGACATTAAAAAGTCAGGGACACGGAAAGAAGAACTCCTTCTGGATCAGGAGACGCTGAACCGTACCTGGATTCTGAGAAAGCTTCTTTCTTCGCTAAGTCCTGTTGACAGTTTGGAATTTTTGCTTGAAAAAATGAACGGAAGCACAGATAACAAGAAGTTTCTGAGTGCAATGAACGCTTAAAAAAAACAGACAGGGAGTTGAAAAAATGAAAAATGGTATTCATCCTAAGTACGTTGATACAGAAATAAAATGTGCATGTGGGCATGTCTTGGAGGTTGGTTCAACAAAAACGGATATCAGGGTTGAAATCTGTTCAAAATGTCATCCTTTTTTCACAGGAAAACAGAAGCTTATAGATACCGCCGGCCGGATTGAGCGTTTCCGCAAGAAGTATGCGAAATTTCAAAACCTGCAAGCCGGAAATTAGTCTTAGTTTTTGGCAACTGCTCATTGCGGTCATTGGCAACCTGATTACGACAAACAGCAAACAACATAATGACAAAGAGCACTTATGTTTAATAAATTAGAAGGGGTTGAAAAACGCTTTTCAGAGATTGAAACGCTTTTAAGCGATCCCCAGATCGTCAAAGACCGGGATGCCTTTCAGAAATATTCCCGGGAACATGCTGAACTTGAAAAGATTGTAACGGTCTTCAGAGAATATAAGAAGACGACAAACGATATTGATGACAGCATGGAACTGCTGAAAGACGGGGATCCGGATATAAAGGATCTGGCCCGCGATGAAATCAGTACACTGACCCTCAGAAAGGAGGGCTTTGAGAGCGAACTCAGAAAGCTGCTCATGCCCAAGGATCCCAATGACAGGAAGAATGTTCTGATTGAAGTACGCGCAGGCACAGGAGGGGAAGAAGCAGGCCTTTTTGCCGGTGATCTTTTCAGAATGTACAGCAAATATGCTGAAAACAGGGCATGGAAAATGGAGGTTATGAGCCATCATACGACCGGTGTCGGCGGTTTGAAGGAAATTATCGTCATGGTTCATGGCAAAGGGGCATACAGCCGGTTCAAATATGAAAGCGGCACTCATCGGGTTCAGCGCGTCCCCACCACCGAGGCCCAGGGACGGATACACACCTCTGCGGTGACTGTGGCGGTTCTGCCCGAAGCCGAAGATGTGGAGCTTCACATTGATCCCAATGAAATCAAGGTGGATGTCTATCGTTCAACCGGTCCGGGGGGACAGTCTGTCAATACAACCGATTCAGCCGTACGCCTCACCCATCTTCCCACCGGGGTGGTGGTCACCTGCCAGGATGAAAAATCCCAGTTGAAAAACAAGGCCAAGGCAATGAAGGTTCTGCGCGCCCGTCTTCTGGACAAAATGGTCCGGGATCAGAACGAAAAGCGATCTGAGGAACGGAAAAGCCAGGTCGGAACCGGGGACAGAAGCGGAAGAATCAGGACCTACAATTTTCCTCAGGGCAGGGTGACAGACCATCGGGTCGGCCTGACCCTTTACAAACTGGAAAATATTTTGCAGGGTGATATTGACATGATCATAGACGAACTGACAACATTTTACCAGACTCAGGCATTAGAGAATGCAGAATCAATCAAAGGCCGCGGGGTCTGAATGGACCATCCGCAAAGTCCTCAGTTGGACCACTTCTTATTTTAAATCCCACAATATCGAAAGTCCCAAGTCTGACGCAGCGATACTGCTTGCACACGCTCTGGAAACAGAACGGATAGATGTGTATCTGCAGTGTGACAAGCCTCTTTATGCGGATGAACGGTCACGCTTTAAAACGCTGATAAGAAGAAGAATCAGCAGGGAGCCTGTGGCGTATATTGTCGGGGAAAAGGGATTCTGGTCCATGAATTTTACGGTTACAAAGAATGTCCTCATTCCGCGCCCTGATACCGAAAGTCTCGTGGAAGCTGCAATGTCCGTTCTCCCGGATTCAGGGCCGCAGCGCATACTGGAGCTTGGGACAGGATCAGGAGCGATCATCCTTTCTCTTGCGTCTGAGCGGCCACACTGCCTTTTTTTTGCGTCTGACCGTTCAGCAAAGGCACTTGATGTGGCCCGGGAGAATGCAGAACGTCATCATCTTGATGAATCTGTACATTTTTTTTCCGGTGACTGGTTCAGGCCGTTAAAGAACGACATGTATCTGTTTGACATGATCATATCAAACCCCCCGTATATCCCAACCGCGGTTATCAGCCGGTTACAGCCTGAAATCTGCAAATATGAACCTGCCATGGCACTTGACGGCGGCAGAGACGGCCTTGATTCATACAGGGTGATTATCAGTTCTGCACACGCTTATCTTGCCGATGGGGGAAGCCTGCTGCTGGAAACAGGCCATAATCAGAAAGATGGGATACAGAAGATTGCTGATGCCTGCGGCTGCTATGAAAATGTTATATTCACAAAAGATTATGGCGGGCATGACCGGGTGGTACGGATGACAAAGAGAGAAAGGATTAAGGGTTAAGGGCAATTCTTTACTCTTAGTCCTTGACCTTTCCCTTGTTCCGGAGTACATTTATAAAAAGCTGTTGCACATCTCTGTGTAATTTGCTACAAAAACTGGTTGCAGACATCACACGCCTTCGGACCTGATTCCCGGTGCTTTCGCTGAAGGTCGGAAACAGGGTGGAAAGAGGCGGTGGAAAAACCAATGAAAGGAAGAATCTGAATGGCTTATGTTACAATGAAGGAACTCCTTGAAGCAGGAGTCCATTTTGGTCACCAGACCAAGCGATGGAACCCCAAGATGAAGCAATATATCTTCGGGGCAAGAAACGGTATCTATATTATTGATCTTCAGAAAACCGTCCGCATGTTCAGGAATGCTTATGATTTTATTTCCGATACTGTTGCAAATGGCAAGACGGTCCTTTTTGTCGGCACCAAGAAGCAGTCCCGCGATTCGATTTACGAAGAAGCGAACCGGTGCGAGATGTATTACGTTCATAACAGGTGGCTGGGTGGGATGCTGACAAATTTTCAGACCATCAAGCAGAGCATAGACCGCCTGAATTATCTCAATGGTATTGAGGAAGACGAATCAATCAACCTTTTCCCTAAGAAAGAAAGACTGAAACTTGGAAAAGAACGCGTAAAACTTGACAACAACCTTGGCGGTATCCGGAGCATGACCCAACTGCCCGGGGCCATCTTTATCGTTGATCCAAAAAACGAGGCCATCGCGGTTCGTGAGGGCCGACGGCTCGGCATCCCGATTGTGGCAATCGTTGATACCAATTGCAATCCTGATGAGATCGATTACGTCATCCCAGGTAATGATGATGCCATACGCGCCATACGACTGCTCAGCTCCAGAGTTGCTGATGCCTGTATCACAGGTAAACAGCGTCTCGCTGAGAAACGTCAGGCTGAGGCAGATAAGGATATAGAGGAAGAGGACGCTGAAATCGCAGCATCTGCCAACTCAGATATGAAGTCGGGAAAAAGAAAAGTTTTTTCAAAGGGTTCAGACGGTATGAAGCCGGGAGAAAAAAAAGTTGTTTCAAAAGGTTCGGACGGTCCTGTTGTGGAAATCATCAAAAGGACAGCGTCTGAAGCCCCTGAAAGCCCAAAAACCGAAGAACCTGCACAGCAGGTTGAAAATAAGGAAGTAAAGGACCGGGAAGCTCCGAAAGAAACCCCGGTTTCTGAAGCGGAAGAAAAGACAGGAGAAAAAGATGGCGACAATTAGTGCAGCAATGGTGAAAGAGCTTCGTGAAAAAACCGGAGCCGGGATGATGGATTGCAAGAAAGCACTTGCCGAGTGCGACTGTGATGTGGAGAAGGCTGTTGATTTTCTGAGGAAAAAAGGACTGGCAACCGCCCAGAAAAGAGCCGGCCGAGCCATGAAAGAAGGCGTGGTCGAATCTTATATCCATAGTAACGGCAAACTCGGCGTGATGCTTGAAGTGAACTGTGAGACCGATTTCGTCGGAAGAACAGATGCTTTCAAGGAATTTGCAAGAAATATCGCCATGCATATCGCAGCCAGCAGCCCACTGGGAATTGTTCCTGAAGATGTGCCCCAGGAGCTTATTGACAGGGAAAGGGATATTTATCGCGCCCAGGCATTGGAAACAGGAAAGCCCGAAAATATCGTGGACAAGATTGCTGAAGGAAAAATGGCCAAATTTTTCAAAGAGAGCTGTCTGATGGATCAGCCTTATGTCAAAGACCCTTCTAAGAGCATTACGGATTACCTGAACGAGGTTATTGGAAAGACCGGTGAGAATATTACCATAAAACGTTTTACCCGCTATCAGCTAGGGGAATAAAAAAAAATGGGAAAAGAGGAGCGGGAA
>JAOZLU010000079.1:7970-18101 GCA_029934695.1 Desulfobacterales bacterium
TAAAAGGATAGTGTTGAAATTAAGTGGTGAAGCCCTGATGGGAGATCAGGAGTTTGGCATCAGTCCCCAGATGATACAATATGTGGCTGATGAAGTGTGTTCCATAGTCGAACTGGGGGTTGAAACCGCTCTTGTTGTAGGGGGAGGCAACATATTCAGAGGGGGAATCGCAGCTGGCTCTTATGGTATGGATCGTGCTTCTGCAGACCACATGGGAATGCTTGCCACAGTGATTAACAGCCTTGCACTTCAGGATGCTTTGGAAAAAAAAGATATCCAGACCCGGGTTCAGACGGCCATATCCATGCATGAAATAGCTGAACCCTATATTCTTCGCAGGGCAGTCCGCCATCTTGAAAAAGGACGGGTGGTGATTTTTGCAGCCGGTACCGGCAGCCCCTATTTTACCACTGATACAGCCGCAGTCCTGAGAGCGCAGGAGATTCATGCTGAAATACTTCTGAAGGCAACTAAGGTGGACGGCGTGTATGATTCGGATCCTGCTGTAAACAAGGATGCAAAATTTGTGAAAAAAATCAGTTATATGAAGGCATTGGAAGGACAGCTCAAGGTCATGGATATGACCGCAATCTCTCTGGCCATGGATAATCAGTTGCCTCTCGTCATCTTCAGCCTGAACAATGAGGGAAATATCAGAAAAGTGGTGTGCGGAGAGGAAGTGGGATCCCGGATTAACAGTTGACAAGATTGTCCGGAGTGCCAAAGTTATACTTTGGAAGGATTCTGCCTGGTTCGGATTGACAAATCCGAACCGGGAGATATGCTTGCCTGGTTCGGAGATTTGCCTGATTATGCCCTGAAAATTTAAAATAATCAAATAATTTATTTGAGGATTATATCCTGTGAAGAAAAAAACAGACAAAATTTTTGCTGTGTCAGAGAATTCTCAGGCCCTGAAAGAATTGAAAAGCAGACTGCTCAATGCCTTCGGCATTGAAAAAATGATACTGTACGGCTCGGTTGCACGGGCGGAGGCTGACAGGGAGTCTGATTCCGATCTTCTCATTCTCACAGATCAGCCCATGAGACGCTTTGAAAGACACAGGATCACAGATGCAGTTTTTGAAGTCAATCTGCGTCACGGCACGAACTTCAGCTCTCTTGTGATTGACCGGGCCTCATGGGAAGCCGGACCGGTCTCGGTTCTGCCGATCCGGGAGGAAATCCGCAGAGACGGGGTCATCATATGAATATGAATGATGAGGAACGGCGTTCCGAACTTGTCCGATACTGGTGGTCGAAGGCGGAGGAGAGTCTGGCCTCCGCAAGACGGGAATTCGGGGCGGAATCATACAGCACAGCCATGAACCGTCTTTATTACTCTGTGTTCTACGACGTGTGCGCCGCCCTTTTTGAACGGGGACAGTCCTTCAGAAAGCATTCGGGAGTCCGGTCCGCATTTCACCGGGAATTCGTCAGAACCGGCCTGACTGAGGTGAGAGACGGAAAGCTTTATGACCAGCTGTTCGAGGACAGACAGGAGGGAGACTATGTCGCATTTGTCTCTTTTGAACCGGACTATGCGGAGTATCAGATCGGTCGGTGTGCCGAATTTCTTGACAATCTCCGCCCCCTGATCTCACTGCTTTCCGAATGACGAACAGTCTGACGTACTTCGCAACAGGAGTCGTGAGACAGGTAGGCAGATGGCATAACCACGAGATGAAGGGGGACGGGCTGTCATTGAATGTCTCAGCATATCCCCGCCCCTTATCTCAGTCGTTCGGAGATTTGCCTGGTTCGGAGTGTCAAATCCGAACCGCCAAGTTTCTGATGGTTCCGACAGATCGAAAAATAGCAAGACACAGAAAGATATGAGTAATCCCTTATGGCGTACAGTGATTTTACTCTCAGCGAGATAAAAGAAAAATTTCAGTTAAGCATAGAAGAACAGGCAGATATTTTTTCCGATGCCGGAGAAGAAAAAATAAGTGATTTTTTAAGCGAGATTCTTAAAGAAAATATCCCGCTGGCTCTTGCGATACATACTGAGAAAGCACGGTCCGAGATGATTGTTGTGCCAGTTCTTATCGAACTGAGAAAAATATCGGACCATCAGATCAGTCTGTTCTCAGGCGTGGAATTCAACGTAGATAAGGAAAAAGGATTAAACGGTTTCTGTGATTATATAATCTCTCTTTCAGAAGAGCAGCTGTATGTGAGTTCTCCTTTCATTTCGATTGTCGAGGCAAAAAATGACAATATAAAATCCGGGCTGGCACAGTGTGCCGCCGGAATGATAGCAGCCAGAATATTCAACGAACAGAAAGAGACCCGGATCAATACAATATACGGTATTGTAACAACTGGAAGTATCTGGAAATTTCTGAAGCTGGAAAAAGCACTGCATATAGATGTGAGAGAATATTATATAGAACAACTTGGCAAAATAATGGGAATTATGTTACAAATCATCAGATCGGAGAGAGAAAATTATTAAGCTCTCAGACATGGAAAACCAACAAAGAAAGCTGGAAGAAAATAGCATTTTAATGGCAAATGCCCAACTTGGGCTATGGACCAATATCATGCTGCATCAATTAAAGCAGTATCTTCCAGGTGCTTCATTGCTCCTGAATGAAATTTCCGAATTGCTGGAAAAATCAGAGGTGCCGGAAGAACTGCTCAAAATGATTAAAGGGTTAGACGATAATTATCAAAAAATATATTCCATAGTAAATTCCTTTCGGGAACGAATGTATCCGGCACATAATATTTCCGTAAGAAGCATTGAAGGCTCCTATTTCAATAATGTGGAAAATATTTTACCCTTATCTTATCTGAAAACAGGATTTTCTCCGGATATTCATACAAAAAACAATCTTCCAGATAATTTTTATTTTTTCTCAGAGATATTTTATATTGAACATGTTCTGATGAATTTAATTAAAAATGCTGCTGAAGCCATTGAGGAAAAACAAAGAAAGATAAAAGGATTTAAAGGGAAAATCACAATATCCATAGAATATCTTGATCCCTCGGACGAGATAAAATTCTCAGTGGAAGACAACGGACCCGGTTTTTCTGAAAAAACAGATTCAGATTCTGTAAAACCTTTTCATAGCACTAAAGATGGAAATATCAGAGGGTTAGGGCTTTATATTTGTAAAATGTTTGTTGAGATACTTGGCGGAAATATAACTATTGCGCCAAAAGAAGTGGGGAGTAAAACATTTTTCCATATTCCCGCCCAGAGAAAAGGAGAAGACAATGAAATGTGATGAGAATGGCTTTTCAGAAGAATCTTTTAATAAATTGATGATTATTGATGATGAGCCGGATAGTCTTGGCATTAAACAATTGTGTAAAAAGTTTATCAGAGAAGGTTACAAGGTTGATCTCATTAAAGACCCTGATGAAGTCAGAAAACTGTCAAGTGAAGGAATGCTTGAATACCCTGTATTTATAATAGATTATAATATGGTGAATATGTATGGAGATGAACTTGTTCCTATTATCCGGGAAAAGAATCTTCTCGCCTATTTAATTGTTTATACAGGATTTCCTAAGGTGAATAAATACGAGACTCTTAAAAAACTTAATCTTATCGGAGTTGATTTCTGGGCAGAAAAAGGGGACAGAGAGACAGAAAAAGAACTGTTTATTCGAGTAGATTATGCCTTCCGAAGAGTTGAAAATATTTTTTCACCCCTTTATTTGGAGTAGAGACGATATCAGGGGATACTTAATGATTTCAGAATATTATATTGATGCCAATTTTTTGGTATATTACTTTCTTCCTGACACTGTTGCTACGCCATCAGAAAAAAGGGGGAAAGAAAATGCCAAAGAGTTATATCGCAATGTTGAAAAAGACTTGGATGCCAAGGTGATGATTTCTTATGAATCCATGCTGGAAGCAGTAGGGGTTATCGGCAGAAGACTCCTTGAAGAAGAGATCAAGGGAATTAAAGAAGAGAACAAGAGAAACATAAATCATTTGAAATTGAAAATCAGTATGGCAAATATTGCTTCTCAGATTACCGGTTGGGAGCAAAAAGGTGAAAAAGCCAATAAATTCAGGATAAATTCTCCGATGAGCATGAAAAGAAAGATATATCAGAAGGCATTGGAACTTTGCAGAATATATTCAGTAACTCCTTTAAATCGCAATGATAAGAGTATAGGAGGGATAGACGCATTTCATTTGGCGTATGCCAAAGAGCGAGATAGTCCAGGAAAAATACAGAGTTTTCTGGTTACAGGAGATAAGGCCCTTTTAGAAGCAGCAAAAAAAGAAGGAGTATCCATAAAAAATATTATGCTTTAATATGGTTGCATTCATTTTTGAAAGATATTTTCTGACAGGACCGAAAGCGGGCGAGGCAGACTAATTTGCGAGAGTCTCTAACATAAAAACACTATTTTTTCTTTAATGAGGTAAAATCCAATGATTGAAGACGTATATCAGGAAACCAGAGACAGGATGAGTAAAACGACAATCGCCCTTAAAAATGAGTTGAAAAGGGTTCGGACAGGACGGGCTTCCCTGTCCCTTCTTGACGGTATTCGGGTTGACTACTACGGTACGCTCACCCCTCTGAGCCAGATGGCTTCGCTTTCTGTTCCTGAAAGCCGACTCATCACCATACAGCCGTGGGATGTTTCCGTGATCAAGGGGATTGAAAAGGCCATACTGAAATCGGACCTGGGGCTTACCCCTTCAAATGACGGCAAGATTATCCGCATCTCCATTCCGCCCCTTACGGAAGATCGGCGAAAGGAACTTGCAAAAATTGTAAGCAAAATGTGTGAGGAGCATAAGGTTGGGATGCGCAATATACGGCGTGATTCAAACGAGTTGCTGAGGGGCTTCAAAAAAGACGGCGACATTTCTGAGGACGATGCGTTCAAGGCCCAGGATCAGGTGCAGAAAATAACAGACGAACATATTAAGATTCTTGACGACATTTATAAAGAAAAAGAGAAAGAGATCCTTGAATTCTAATTCTTCTTCAACACTTGATATTACAAAAATTCCTTCTCACGTTGCCATTATCATGGACGGCAATGGGCGATGGGCGAAAAAGCGTCTTGCCAATCGGATTAAAGGCCATGAGCAGGGGCTGGAAGTGGTGCGGAATATTGTCCGAGTCTGCCGTGAAATCGGAATTTCCATCCTGACTCTGTATGCGTTTTCCACGGAAAACTGGCAACGGCCAAAACTGGAGGTCGTTGCACTGATGGCTATTCTCAAAAGATTCCTTAAATCCGAACTGCGGGAAATGCAGGATAATAATATCCGCCTCAATGCCATCGGCCAGACAGAACGGCTGCCCGAAGATGTCCGGGAATTGTTGTATGAGACAATGGCAATGACAGAGAAGAATGACGGGATGGTCCTTAATCTTGCGCTCAGTTACGGGGCGAGGTCCGAGATCGTCAGGGCTGTTCAGGCTATTGCAGCAAAAGCAAAAGCCGGTGTCATTGACCCGGATTCAATCACCCCTGAAGTGGTATCTGACCATCTTTATACAAAGGGAATGACAGACCCGGATTTGGTCATCCGGACCAGCGGGGAAATGCGCATCAGCAATTTCCTGCTGTGGCAGATTGCATACTCGGAAATTTTTGTCACGAAAACCCTGTGGCCGGATTTTAACAGGGGAGAACTTGTCACGATTCTGGAAGACTATCAGGGGCGTGAACGCAGGTTTGGCAAGGTCAGAGAAGAGTAGTCAAAACATCGGACACAGATGCACTCTCACAATTTGACACTCATCATGAAACAGTTGAAGATAGTCATTGATACCAATGTGCTGATTTCGGCTCTGCGTTCAAAACGCGGGGCATCCCACAAACTGCTCATGCTTGTCGGCAGCGGAAAGTTCCGAACCGCCCTCTCTGTCCCGCTTGTTCTGGAATATGAGGAGGTCGCCGGACGTTTCACCGGGGAGACGGATCTGACTCTGAGCGATATCGGCGACATTATTGACTATCTCTGCAAAATGGCTGATCATACAAAGATTTTTTATCTCTGGCGTCCCGTTCTGAAAGATCCTGATGATGACATGGTGCTGGAACTGGCAGTCTCGGCGGGATGCGATGTCATCGTGACCTACAACAAAAAAGATTTCGGAGGCGCACACAGTTTCGGTCTCCGGGTCATGACGGCAAAAGAATTTTTACAGGAGATCGGAGAATTATGACAAACACAGTGAGCCTGCAACTGCCGAACTCTCTGCACAGACAGGCGTGCAGACTGGCTGAACGGGAAAGTGTCTCTGTCAGCCAGCTGGTCACACTGGCACTGGCTGAGAAACTGTCGGCACTGATGACCCAGGAATATCTTGCGGAACGTGCGGAGCGCGGCAACAGAAAAAAATTTGAAAATGCGATGGCGAAAGTCGCAGAGACTGAACCGGAAGAACACGACAGAATTTAAAGCGGAATAACTATCAATGAAGTGGACGGCGAGGGCTTGATCTCGTTTGAAGTTTCGGTTAATCTCCCGCCGCCGCGCCGCTTATTTCAGTCGTTAAATTAAGCCTTCGGCAGGAAGCGAGGGTGACTTTTCCCACAGATGCGGACGTTAATTTATTCATTAGGAGGATAAGCTTAATAATAAAAATCCCATCAGAGGGTAACAAGAGAAAACTAATAACAGATATTAGAGCCTTTAACATAATGTTTGTCAGTAGTCAAAGTTTTAACTCATTGATATTAAAGAATTAGTAAAATTGTAGTCTGACATTCTTTTTGTGTAAGTGTATATCAAAGAATGAGGACTTAATTATGATTAAATCATTCAGAATAAATAAATTCCGCTGCTTCAACTCCACTAAGGCAACGGGCTTTAAGATGATAAATTTGTTTGGCGGAAAAAACAATGCGGGGAAGAGTGCATTGCTGGAAGCATTATTGCTGATGGGAGAGCCTTCAAACAAAAGTATTGCGAGATTGCTTGCTTTCAGAAGGGTTCGTGAAAAATTTATTAAAGAAATGCCTCAGAAGGCATGGGAGAACTTCTTCTATCTGCAAGAAAAGGAAAATGAGGTATCCCTTGACTTTACCTTTGATGATAAAACGAATAATAAGGTTGTTCTGAAATGCGACGAAGACATAGATGCTTTCATTACTATGATGACTGACGGCAAAGAGGGTGATGACGAAGAAATGGTGGCTTTTGCCGATACTCTCAAGAATGCAACCAAATCCTCATTGCATATAACTGTCTATGCCCAGGAAAAGGAACTGTAAGCGAATGTTTTTACATCTGGTCCGAATGGTCTTGCCGGCAAGGGAATGCCCCACACTTTTATCCATACACACTTTGTTCCTGCAAATTCCAAGTTGAACAGCGAACGTTTGGCGACTGAATTTGACAAGGCTAAATTTGAAAAACATTCCGAATCGCTGTTGAAAGCATTTCAACTAATTGATGCTACAATTGAAGCAGTTGATACGTTTAAGATTGGAGACGCTGATCTGTATCTGAAACAAAAAGGTGAGAATTATATGCCGATTTCCATGTTCGGCGATGCAATGAGCAGGGTTGCCGATTTTATTTTGCGAATTGTAAACAATAGGGATGGTATTCTGCTAATTGATGAAATTGAGAACGGGATACATTATGAAAACCAGGAAGAAATATGGACAATACTTTTCAAGTTATGCGAAAAATATAATGTCCAATTATTTGCGACATCACATAGTTATGAGATGATCGAAGCGTTCAAAAACGTAATTATGAAGAATAACTTTCAAGAACGTGGTGGTTACTTTGAAATGTCTCGACACTCTGTTTCTTATGAAATAACTGTTCAGAAGATACCAATTTATTCATTGGAAGATAAGCTTAATAATAAAAATCCCATCAGAGGGTAACAAGAGAAAACTAATAACAGGTAACTGAAACTATGCATTTAAAACGTTGGATCACAGGTCTTACCGCCCTTCCGTTCCTTATTTTCCTGATTTACAAGGGAGGGAATTTTTTTACCGGGCTTGTCAGCATCGCATGTCTGCTTGCGTTGTGTGAATATTTTCGCATTGTTTTCAACCCCGGAGGCAAAGCCATATCAGGGGTGATACTCCTTCTGGGATTGTTTTCGGGCCAGTGCATTATCTGGGCAGCGCACAGAAACGCTCCTGATCTTATCTTGGGAGCGATTGCATTTAATCTTATTCTTTCCGCACTGTTCTCCCTGACCCAGTTTAAATCCGATCCTTTTATTCTGGAAAACACCTCAAAGCAGATTCAGGGAATGGTCTATATTCCGCTGTTGCTCTCCTTTCTGGTTCTGATCCGGGACAGCGCAGACGGCATGCACTGGATTTTTTTTCTGACAGGCATTATTTTTGCCGGTGACATCGGAGCGTTTTATGCGGGAACCTATCTGGGGAGGCATAAACTTTGTCCATCGGTAAGTCCGGGAAAGACCATTGAGGGATCAATAGGGGGGCTTGCGGCAAATGTGGGATTTGGTGCATTATTTCAATATTTTTTTCTCCCGACACTGCCGTGGGGAAGCAGCGTCTTATTATTTCTGTCCATTGGTATTGCGGGTCAGGTGGGTGATTTGTTTGAATCCGAATTCAAACGCTTTTCCCGCGTAAAGGATTCAGGCGTCATCCTGCCCGGTCACGGCGGAATTCTGGATCGCATTGACGCGTTGCTGTTTGCCGCGCCGGTGGCTTATTTCTTTAAAGAATATATTTTAATTTAAGCCTCAACATGCTCGCCTGGGATTGGCAAATCCTTAACACGTTCGCCTGGGACTGGCAAATCCCAGGCCACTGGCCTCAACATGCTCGCCTGGCGGGCAGTAACAATCACAATAAAATTTGGAGGCATCTGATGAAAAAACGCTTTGTAGTAATCAGTCTGCTGTTTGTTTTCGGATTTTTCTTTGGAAGCTGGGCATTAACATCCCAAGCATCCGCGTCGGCTGAGATAAAACTTGATCAGGGCAAATGGTGTCCTGAAGTAAAAGCCAGGCTGGAAACCCTGATTGCCCAGAATGCCGGAAAGGGCAAGAAGGTCATTTTCGACTTCGACAATACATTAATTTGTCGTGACATTGGTGAAGCCACATTTGCCGCAATGGCAGGAGAGAAAAAACTGACTCTGAAAAATATCCCTTTGGAGATCACTCCGCCTTTCACATTGAATGGCAAACGTATAAGTCCTGATAATGCTGAGAATATCACCATGTTTTACGAGGATTTCCTTTCAGCCACAAAACATCAGCCCGGAGAGGCATGTCCTTATTCCAACGGTTATGCATGGGTTGTTCAGATTATGGCCGGCATGACTCCTGCCGATATATTGTCTTTCACTGAAAAAGCTTATGCAAAAGGAATTGCCCGGCAGGATTCGGAAAACCCGAACTTGCAGGAGACAAAAATAAACGGGTACCGCCAGCCTTTTTTCTATCCTGAAATGACTGATCTGGCAGGACTGTTTCTGAAGAACGGCTATGATGTCTATGTTATCTCAGCCAGTAATATATGGACTGTGCGCTGGATGGTGATAAAAAATCTCAATCCGCTGATTCAGGCCAGACATGGTGAGGGACTGGGCATAGCTCCTGATCATGTTATCGGCGTAAGTGTGCTTTTGGAAGACACACGAACCGGCGAACTGCATAAGGATCCTCTTCTGGTAAGAACAAACAAGGCTTATGCGAATATGAACTTGGAAGAACTGGCCAACTATAAGCTGACCTCTCAGATAGTATATCCGCTTACCGGATATTTTGGGAAAGTCGCAAACATCATCAAATTCATCACCTCTGACAGGCCTTTTCTCATTGCCGGCGACAGCCCGAATGACCATCCGATGCTTAACATGGCGGAAAACCGGCTCTGGATTACTCGTTTGGAAAAAATGGGATATCAGGAAAAAACAGTGAAACTGATTGATAATTCATTACCCGGTGAATGGCTGTTGCAACCTGTTCTTTATAAAAAATCTCCGGGATTTGTTTCCTCCCAAGCGGATTTGGATCAGAGTTTCAGCACCAAACCTTCTTCAAAGAAAACTCCTGATGCGGTAGTTCAGTTCCTGAAAAAATTTGGCAAATTGCAGAAATTCTAATAAGATGAGGCGTGAATTCAAACATCAAACATCAAACATCAAACATCGAACATCAAACATCAAACATC
>JAOZLU010001087.1 GCA_029934695.1 Desulfobacterales bacterium
GTTGAAGGATCATGAAGAAAATAATTGGGAACGAATTCCACCTGATTGCCGAGAGACTTGATGATGGCTTCAATAGCTTGTTGTTCATGGAGAAATTTGCTTTGAAGTGCGATGGAGCGAGGTTCATCATGTTTAATTTCTACGGGGGTTGTTTCTTCAGTATGAGATTCATCTCCACTTGTTTTTTTGTCTACATTAGCACTAAGATGTTCTATTAAATATCTCTTGATTTCTTCTCTGTTCTCTTTTTCTTGGAAGAAATGAAATATTTCGCCATCTAAATAGGCATATTCAACAAGTTTAAATAAATGTCCAGAAGAGCCAACCGTTGAGGTTTCAATCAATTCTTCCTCTTTTCTCTGTGTTGGCATGAGGTTCCAAAAACTGGTACTTCTGAGATGGAAAAAAGGAGCCAATGGTCTGTCTCTATCGTCAGTTCTGGCAAACCGAACAAACCATTTTGAAAATAATGTTTTGAAATTTGAGTCAAAATAAAATTTATTTTCTTTATATTCTCCTGTATCTATGCCCTCAATAATTGAAAGTAATGCTAAAGTCTTATGAGGTTTACCCTGTGTCTTTTCGGGAAGAATGGAAGTTGTTAATTTTTTAAAAGATTCAATATCCATTGGTAGCTATCCTTAATTAAAGTTAGTGGGCGTTATACGCTACAGACAATACACGGTTTCTGGTCGAAATCTTTAAGAATGTCAATCAATTTGGAGCTTCTAACCTTCCCTGATTGTTTGATTAGCATTCTGTTTTTGTGTTCCTTTATGATTTCGTCCTTTCTCTTTAGCAATTCTTCTAAACTTTCATCCTGACACCAAGTGAATTGTTTTCCAATTTTTTTATCAATTTTTTCAAATGACATGGCTTTATAAAAGAGTTCTCTGTGATGTTTAAAAAGATTTAGCCATTCGATTTTTTGTTGAAAGAAACAAAAATAACAGCCTGATCTGCTTCGCCATAAATAATAGTTTGGAAATCCAAGACCGCTTGACTCCAGTAAATATTCAACATCTGAATATACAAGACCATCTTCAACAAAAGGATAGTATGGAATTATATTCTTCTTATGTGAAATATAACCATCACGATCTTCATCAGCTCTTATTCCGATGTAGCTATACACAAAATCACGGCCAATATGATCTTCGTAAGGTTTAATTTTCAGAACTTCCGTACACCATCTTTTCTGAGGAGAAGGGAGCCAGCAACCTTTAAGTTTCAACCAATTTTCAAACGATCTTTTAGGATTAACGAACTTAATCTTAATCCCCAAAATTGCCCGCATCCGTTTCAAATATTCATACGTTTCCGGCAACT
>JAOZLU010000547.1 GCA_029934695.1 Desulfobacterales bacterium
TTACGCAGTAAAAAACGGAATCCGCAACCCACCTTGACAAACGCACAAACGAAATTATTGAATATATTCTGATTTACAGAGGAGAGAAAACAATTTTTATAAAACAGGCAAAGGATTATATTATTTTCCCATTGGATGTTCCTTCTGTAAAAACGGCGAAGGAATATGTCCTGCTTCTTTCGGGATATGTGGGAATGTTCAAAGTGGGATTGGAGCTTTTTATTCAGGCAGGGCCTGAAATCATAAGGTTCATCAAAAATTCAGGGGAAGCCGGGATATTTTTGGACCTGAAGCTCCATGACATTCCCGCGACGGTGTCACGCGCCATGGATCGTATTGCAGGCCTCGGAGTTGATTTTGCAACGGTTCACTGCGGAGAAAGCCAGAGGATGCTTGAAGCTGCTGTGAAAGGAAGCCGCGGAAGTGTGGATGTATTAGGCGTAACCGTCTTAACGAGCGTTTCTTATGAAGACATCCATGCAGCCGGGTTTAAAGAAGAGTTTTTTTCTGATATGTCAGCACTTGTGATGAAACGGGCCGCCGCTGCCAAAGATGCAGGATGCACGGGAATTGTCTGCTCCGGTCTTGAAGCAGAAAGGGTCAAGAAAAATTTGGGAAAGGATTTTATCGCCGTAACCCCGGGGATACGCCCTTTCTGGGAAGACATGGAAAAAAACGATCAGCAGCGGGTGACAACGCCTGCCCAAGCCATAAAAAACGGGTCCGATTACCTTGTCATCGGAAGGCCCATAAGGGACGCAAAGGATCCGAAAGAAGCTGCCATTCAAATTTCAGAGGAGATACAGGCGGTTAAACAGGAAGGTTACGCTTTACTGTAGAACGATTTTGCAAAATTGCAGGATGCCATACAATCAATATCGTCTTATGATACGAATCGTTTCACAAAACCTCAGAGATATCGTCTTCCTTAAAGGCTTTTCCATTTCCAAAACTTCAATTTCATTGATCAGTTCCCCTCAGGGACATAATAATTGTTCCCAAGACATATCGGGCTATAATTTTCCCTTTGCCAATGCTCTTCCCTATACACGGAAATACCCTCCACAGGTATTTTTTTCTTTCTCAGATTATCTATTTGATCTGTATCCATGCCTGTAAAACCGGCAACAATTATGGGACATACCTTGACATTTTTTGCCGGCCTTCTGTCTTGAGTGAATATCCGCTTATTTACAATAAATTTTCTGTCATTATATGTTTTAATAATCTCATTTTCAATTTCAGGGTAATTTGTGCCTGAAAGAAATCGTTTTATGGCGTTCAAATGATAATATTTTTTTATATTTTTCAGTGTCTTTTTTAAGACAACATAAGTTGCAAAACCTCTACTCTCCCCAAAATTTACACCTAAAAAAAACATTTTTTCACCTGCTGAAAGTAAAAGATTGAAAGTAAAAAGTTGATACGAAAATATCTGACGAATATGTTATATTTTTGCTTCTTTTTGAAAATTTGTCAAGCAGGATTACCCGCTCTTTTTCGTTATTGTGACAAAATTTCATTATAATCCATTGATTTCAGAACGGGATTATGTTATTAAACGGAAAAAAGAATAAGATCATAACAAAGTTAATTGCTGTAAGCTTTACACTCAATTGGAATTTGAAATTCAATGTTAGAGCAGTTAAATATAAAGGGCTTTTTTTCTCAGGGGCAATGTTCATATTCATCGGAGCGGGAGAGTCTTACTTACGTCTTTTGGGTTGAAAATATGCCTTCCGAAATTTATGAGGCTATCATAAGCAGGGGATTCCGCCGGAGCGGTTTTTGTTTTTATCGGAATCTCTGCCTGGACTGCCGCTCCTGCATTCCGATCAGAGTTGATGCTCAAAAATTTAAACCATCCAAATCTCAGCGGAGAGTTTTAAGAAAAAATCAGGATGTAAGGATAACCCGGCATCCGGTTTCTTTTGATCATGAGGGTTTTTTGTTATATCAGAAATATTGCGTTCAGAGACATGATTCTGTCAAAGATAAAGATGATTATATACAGTTTCTCATTGAGTCGCCGGTTCCCACCGATATGATGCGCTATTATGTGGAAGAACATCTGATCGGAATTGGGTGGACAGATATTTTACCCAATTCATTAAGCAGCGTTTATTTTGCGTTTGATCCTGACCATTCATTTCGCAGACTGGGTGTCTTTTCCCTGCTGAAAGAATTGGAACTTTGCAGAAAATTACAAAAAAAATGGCTTCAGCTCGGATTTTGGATAGAAGATAATCATAAAATGTCTTATAAAAATCAGTATAAGCCTTGTCAGATTTTGGTTAAGGATGGGGGTTGGCAGGAATTCGTCTGAGTGTAACCAAAATAAAGCAGGGCTGATTTCTGAAGCTCATGTTCGGCATGCTTCATGTTGGTTACATCAATTCGTTTAAAGCAACGAGGCACCGATATTTTCCGAAACAGCATAAGCCACTCAATAATTTCAAAAAGTTACAGATTAACTTTCAACTTTTCGCTGTTGAGGGTACAGGAAAACAATCCAGGAATGGACATATAAGGAAAGGCAGATGGATGAAGAAATAAAAGAAGCAATTGACGCCATTCACAGGAGACTGAACAAAAAATTTGTACCGATGGAGATCAAGGAAGCTATTGATGCCATTCATGAGAGACTGGATCGGAATTTTGAGGCTATGAACAAAGTTCATTATCAGTTTGACGAAAAACTTGAGGTGATACATGCCCGGATTGACAAGCTGGAGCGGCGGATACAACTGATGGAAAACAGGGAACAGATGAAGAGGATTATGAAGAATCAGGCCAGACAGTTGAAGCTTTAAAGGAAATCACCGAACGCGGACTGGCAGAGGCAGTATTGCAGGAGAATGAGGAAAAATTCCGAAGTATTGTCGAATATGCTCCTGTGGGAATCAGCACCTTTTTTCTGGAAGGAAAGATGCTGAGTGTGAATCAGGCATTACTCGATATCCTGAGATATTCTGAAGAAGAACTGATAAAACTCGGGATGTCAGGCATATCTCACCCCGAAAATATTAAGAAAGACAGTCAGTTATTGCAGGAGGTGCTTGAAGGAAAGCAGATGTTTTTCTCGTTTGAAAAACGATATTTTCATAAGAAAGGTCATCCTCGGAATAAATTCCGAGGCTGACAGCTCAGGCAGGCTGAAGCCTGGCTATATTAATTATTCCGTCTTCTATATCATCTGTTTGACAGGCCGCCGCGCTGTGCGATCCGGCCGGACATCCTCAACAATTCTCACCTTGATTTTCCGCCGGTTATCTTTGATCTCAATTGTCTCACCGAAATTCAGCTTTGTCCTTACTTTCACAAAGCCGCAACACAGCCCCCTGGCCTTAAAATTTTCCGGTTTGTCAGGACTGGAGATGCTGTAAATCCGGTCGGCATGGCGTCCAATGCCCATGTCGGTGACGCAGGTCAGCACGACACCGATATCTTTGCCGTCGCCATCCAGCACAGTCGCCGTATCCTCGGTGGAAACTTTGCGAAGGTCATTGCCCACAAACGCGTAAGTGAATTCCGGGTCCGCTGCATCTCTGAGTGCTTCGGATCCGATAAATGTTTTGGTGAAATCGGTCTGGTCGTCATTATAAGGCAGGGTGAAGGGCCATGGATTGTTGATAAAAAGCCAGTGACCGACATCCTGATGGGACAGGGGAAGCACCGCACCGCCTCTGAGAGAATCTCTGGCTGCCAATCCGCAATAAACCAGGCCGAAATCTTTGCCTGCGTCCAGAACTGCTGTCCAGAGACTGACAAAATGTTCGGGTGCGATAAAAATCTCAAAACCGAATTCCCCGGTATAGCCGGTGCGGGAAAGCAGAATTGGCGTTCCATCTGTCAGACGGACCGCGTCGGCCAGGGGAGAGGTGTTGTCAAAATGGCCTTTGAAGGAAAAATAGGGCATTTTTTCAAAGACTTTTTCAGGCTCGGCCAGAAGCTTCATCATAATTTTGCCGGCCATGGGACCCTGAACGTCCATTTTGCCGACCTTGTCACTAAGGTCTGTGATATCAGCATTTCTGTCGCCTTTGTGAGCCGTCAGATTCGCGGCAATGTTACCGCCCATGCCCGCGTTTACGACTGTCACATAATCCTGATCCGCTACCTGATACACAATGGCATCATCAATGACTTCGCCGCTATCATGGAGAAAAGCGCCGTAAACGCATTTCCCCGGTTCCAAGGGGTTTTTCTTTATGCCCACGCAGGCATTCATATCTTTGGTGAAGCAGAGTTGGAGCAGTTCATAAGCGTCCGGCCCTGTAATCTTCACCATGGCCATGTGGCTGGTGTCAAACATGCCAGCGTCTGTAAGTACCGCCAGATGCTCTTTTTTTGCACCTGAAGGATACCAGAGCGGCATTTCATATCCGCCGAAATTGGCCATGTTGGCTCCCTGTGCGACGTGCCAGTCATACAAAAGTGTTTTTTTTGTTTTTTCCATTACTTTTTTCCTTAATATGTTGGAACTTCAACTTTTTGCCGGACGTCCGGCAGAGATGGGAAGTCCGGCAGAGGGGGCTTGCAAACCCATATGCATCAAACTGAGATCGTAACTGTCTGTTTTTATTGATCCATGATGTGCCGGACGGGGTTTGCAACCCCGTCCGGCAGTCTCAGCCTGATGCATATGGGTTGCAAACCCCGTCCGGCA
>JAOZLU010000548.1 GCA_029934695.1 Desulfobacterales bacterium
GCTCAGCCATCCGGGCCTTGTGTCCCCGCAATTTCACGGACAATACAATAAGCCCTGTTGTCAGGTCAATGGGGTGAACAGAGTATTCACGGGGGGCAATTTGTCCCTCTGCGAAAGGTCATAATTTTCCGCTCAGCCATCCGGGCCTTGTGTCCCCGCAATTTCACGGACAATACAATAAGCCCTGTTGTCAGGTCAATGGGGTGAACAGAGTATTCACGGGGGGCAATTTGTCCCTCTGCGAAAGGTTAAGACTGCCGGACGGGGTTTGCAACCCCGTCCGAAACCTTTGCTTTCGTGGATATGCAAAACATTGCGGACGGGGTTGCAAACCCCGATATGAACGTGACTCTGAGTCTGTGTGAGAGTGAGAGTGAGAATATGAGTGAGAACGGAAATGAGAATACGGATGCAGATGCAGATAAGGAATGGAATGCGGATGTCAGTATGAACGTGAGTCTCAGTGAGAATGAGGGTGTGAACATGAGTGTGAATGGAAATGAGGATGAGGATAAGGATAAGGATGCGAATAAGAATATGGAACGGAATGCGAATGTCAATATGAACGTGACTCTGAGTCTGTGTGAGAATGAGAATTCTTTTTTTTTCCGCGACGGAATCGAAAGACCCATTAACCGTCCGAAATATCCTGACGGACAGAAAACGTGCTACAGCGGCAGAAAAAAGCAGCATACGCTAAAAAACAATATTGTCTCCGGAGAGGACTGCAAAGTTATTTTTCTCACCGAAACCTGCGAAGGCAAAAAAAGTGACAAGAAAGTCGCGGACGAAGCAGGATACATCCTGCCCAAAGGCAGCATATTGTACCAGAACTACGAACCATCCCTGATTCAAGCAGCCATTTGCAGCAGACATTCCCCCATTTCATACAGAACATCGGGACAAAGGTCTATGCCGTTGTCCCATTCCACCGAGTCAAACTCGCTGTTCAGTCTGACCTTGACAAAATAATCGGGATTCAGCAGTTCCCTGAACTTGCTGTCCGGGGAGACAGACCATTCCCGGAGTCTGCTTTCCAAATCCACCCTGACAACTTCGCCGGTGTTGAAAAGAAGTATCAGACAGAAAGGGACGGCCTCTCTTATTTCCTTAATTAGATGAATCATGTCTCACCTCCTATTGCAAAGGTTTAATTTTCTGAAAAGCCGGGTTGTCTTTCTGGCTTTCATTCCAGTTTTTCATCAGTTCATTCTCATGCAGCTCCACCCAATCCTGCAGCAAACGCAAAGCTCTTCTCGGGAGATTGCCTTTGATCATTTCACCTGTTCTGATATTTATCAGACCAACATGTTCCCCATATTACGCATGGCAATGAGGCGGAGGGTGATCTTTTGCAAACATATATATCACAATTCCGTAAAACCTGCTTAATTCAGGCATAAAATTATTCCTTCCGAGTTTCAACAGATCGAATATCTGAAAAAGTTCGTAGAAAATCCGATAACGCCGGTTCGAGGCCCGTAGGGCCGCCATGTTTGCAGATAATTTGGTAACACCAAGGCTACAAACATGCCGACCCTGCGGGCCTACAAACATGCCGACCCTGCGGGCCTTACCGCTGGCATCCCGCAATTGGCATCCCGCAATTGGCTACAGGGAAAGCGGATAAGAAGGGGAAAGAGAGTCTGCTTTTTTCCCTTTCTTATCCGTTTTCCTTGTAGTTATCCGCAGAGGCCGCAGTGTCGCCATGTTTGCAATGTGCAAAATGGCGATATATAAGACATGACAGCGGATCAGAGGATGAAACGGATTTTCAGATATATCCGTTTAATCCTGAAATCCGATGTCATTAGGCGGCTTGAGTTCGGGACCGCCTAAAGGCGGAACTACGAACGGAAAATCCTTGTCTTTATCAGCAGTGATTTCCCAATACCCATTCCTGCCGGAGCCTATTCTTCGCAGCATACCATCTTTTCTGAGCATTTTTAAATGATATTTCACTCCGTCCTCGGTGATCTCCAACTGTCTGGCAATTTCCTTGCGGGTAGTATGCGGGTAGTTCTGGATGATTCCTGCTATTTTCCGGGTAGTTTCCGGGTAGTTTCCGGGTAGTGCGGAATCGGAATCTGCCTCATTTTTCCGAAATTTGTCATGATTTCGGCGTGTTCCTGTTTTTTTGAAAAACGTGACTTTGAAAAACAGGCCGCTCTCTCTGAATTCCGGCGGATTCAGCCCCGCATCACTGCACAGGCTCATCATTTTCCTCATCCCGGTTCCCCATTGTTCAATGAAACCGATCTCCTTGAAAAACCGGGCAATGACCTTGTTCCGTATCTCAGAGCGGCCTGACAGGATATCCTCTATCTCCAGGGACCGGGGCAAAGCTCCGGGTGAGGTGAATTCGATCCGGTCGTCAAAAATGGCGAGCTTGATATCTGATCCTGAGATGCTGTAATCCCGATGCACCACTGTGTTGACCAGTGCCTCCCGGACAGCTTCGAGAGGCACCTCATCCCGGTCTTTCCGCTGAAGCCCCTCAATTTTTCCTGATCTGGCAATCCAGAGTTCGGCGAATTTCATGGCCCCCTGAACCTGCTCATACAGGGGGCCGGCAAATTCCTTCTGGTCTGTGAATTCACTCATGGAATTTCCCTGGAACCGGGCGCACCGGATACGGGCATATTCAAAGCTGTTTTCCCTTCCGGCCAGCATGATTCCGCCGACAGTGGGGTGGTATTTCTTATCTGATTTAAGGTTTGGGGCCTCCCTGATGATTCTCAGCTTGATCAGGTCATCAAACCGGAGTTTCCTGTGAGTGAGTCTGAAAAAATCCTGCTTCAGTCTCTGGAAATCAATATCTTTGTCTGTCATACTGAAGATGACCTCCTCGTCATAAGAGATATTCTGTCTCTGCCGCTCCAGTTCCCGGATCATTTCCTGATCCGCAGCTTTGTCTGTCGCACCGACACGGATGTATGTTCCCTTGTCCCTGCCTCTGCTTTTCAGGTAATAGGGTTTCAATGCACCCGGGTAGAACTCGGCAACCAGGACCTTTTTGTCTTCCGCATTTTCCACATAGATTTCCGGGAGGATCATCGGATGGCAACTGTCATAAATCATATCACAGATTCTGTCCGGAAAATCCAGAGCCTCCTCCTCACTGATTCCGGTAATGCGGCAGGTCTTATCTTCAATACCGACAAGTATTTTGCCTCCTGCTGTGTTGGAAAAGGCAACCGCTGTCTTGGTCAGGCCGCTTTTTTTGGGAAGTGTTTCCTTGAACTCAATGGTCTTTCCCTCGCCTTTTTGTATTAAACGTCTTATGTCGGACATGATTATTCCCTGGTAAATCAGTTCGCAGCAGATAATCCCATGATGCCGGATTGAGGCCCGCAGGGCCGCCATATTTGTAGATAATTTGGTAACACCAAGGCTGCAAATAGGCGACCCTGCGGGCCTGCAAACATGACGACCCTGCGGGCCTCAAAATTTGGTTTTATCCAATTATCTACTGTCCGAATAGCATACGAAAAAACAGATGTCCACACTTTTTTAATAAAAGGATTGAAATTCATATCCGCCTATGCTATCTATTCAGTTTAATCAGAAATTAAAAAAATCGGTTCCGGTTAACCGAATGATGAGATGTCCGGCAGAAAGAAACATCGTCATTGCAGGAGTCCGGGACTTTTCCCGGCCTGTCGGCCGTAAAATTGGCGACCCGTTTTCCAACGGTCTCATTTGGATGATTGATGTCAGCATAGGCTTGGGATCCGGCAAAATTCTTGCCGTGGTTGCAATTGATGCCGGTCATCATGTCACAAATGAAACCCGCCCCCGCTCTTCGGCACGTCTGCTGTGTCGCAGTCTCAGTGGCGGAATCTTGGACAGGTGAGACCATTGCGGATTTTTTGCAGAAAATGGCTTGAATTCAACGCTGAAAATATTTCTTGACCAATTTGAATTTAACAATTATTAAAGAGGATATTCAATTTGACAAGATATTTGAAAGACAGTACCCTCTGTTCGGCTTTGGCAATCCAGGCCGAGCAGCAAGTTGTTGCAGAATACATTTGAAATATGGAAAAAATAAAAGAAGTTACACTGCTTTATGATATCAGCCAGACGCTCAATGAGCATCTGGAACTGAAAAAATCGTTGTATAAGGTGTTGGCGATCCTGTCCAGTTCAATGGGAATGGTTCGAGGCACCATAACACTCCTGCATCCTTTGCGGGATGAAATTGTCATAGAGGTCGCGCACGGTCTTTCCCAAACCGCCATTGAAAACGTGAAATACAAACTGGGCGAGGGCATTACAGGCCGGGTCATTGAGACCGGAGAGCCTGTTGCAATCCCCAAAATAAGCAAGGAACCCCTGTTTCTCAACCGCACGGATTCCCGAAAAATAAGACAGGAATTCTCCTTTCTGTGTGTTCCCATAATGAGGAACAGTCAGGTTATCGGCGCACTGAGTGTTGACAAGCCTTTTGACGAATCTTACCCATTGAAAAAAGGGAGGGAGCTTTTGTCTGTGATTGCAACGATGGTGGCCCGACAGGTCATTAATTTGGAAACCATCCGCCTGGAAAAGGAGCGATTAAGAGAAGAGAACAAAAGACTCAGAAACGAACTGGAGAACAAATACCGCCTGAATGTTTTTCCGATTTATATCCCTCCTCTGCGGGAACGGAAAACAGATG
>JAOZLU010001088.1 GCA_029934695.1 Desulfobacterales bacterium
TGGCCGCAGACAAGGGGACTTTCAGCACCGCTCCCAAAATGAACGATGGAAAAAAATGGCGGATCGGATTTTATGAGGGTGGGCCGTATGTTGATTATCAGAAAAATTTCCTCGCGACGGTGAACGCCCTGATGGAACTGGGGTGGATCGAAAAGACAGAAATTCCGCCCCAAAAAGGCGAACAGACAAAGGAACTTTGGAACTGGCTTGCAACCAATGCAAAAAGCAAGTATATTGAGTTTGTCAAGGATGCTCACTATAGTGCAAACTGGGATAAAGAACTCAGAAAAAAAATGGCGGATGAGGTAATCAGCCGCTTGAGCCAAAAAAAAGATATTGACCTCATATTTGCCTCTGGCACCTGGGCAGGCAAGGACCTTGCCAACGACAAGCACAAAACCCCTACGATTGTTATCTCGACCTCTGATCCCCTCAAGGCTGGTATCATCAAAAGCGTTGAAGATTCCGGTTTTGACCACGTACATGCTTATGCTGATCCACTTCGATATGAACGACAGATTCAGATTTTTCATGATGTTATCGGATTTCAGAAATTGGGAATAGCTTATGAAAATACCGATACTGGTAAGATTTACGCAGCCACTGAGAATGTGGAAAGCGTTGCAAAAGAGCGTAATTTTGAAATAATAAGCTGTTATACCAAAGGCGATGTTCCTGATGTTAAAGATGCTGAGGAAAGCGTGAAAAAATGCTTCCGGGAGCTTGGAGAAAAAAAAGTGGACGCTATTTATGTCACAATGCAGAATGGCATAAATAAGAAAAGCATCCCGGATCTGGTTGAAATCACCAACTCCAAACGTATTACGACATTTTCCCAATCTGGTTCACATGAGGTCAAATACGGATTTCTTATGAGCCTTTCAAAGGCAGATTCCAAACCCAACGGAACCTTTCACGCGAAAACGCTCGCCAAAATATTTAACGGTGCAAAGCCCCGCCAACTGGATCAGGCATTTGCCCCCCCCCCGAAGATTGCTATCAACCTCAAAACAGCTGAAATTATCGGATATAATCCGTCAATGGATGTTCTGGGTATAACGGATGAAGTATATGAGGAAATAGAGAAACCTGCTCAAAAGTGATGGAAAGAAACCCGGTTTTTTCTTAATTCGGGAAAACCCGGGTTTTTTTCATAAAAAATCCTTGCGTACTCACTTGAGAACCATCTTTCCTTCCAATAACTGCTGACAATCAGAGGCCAATTCTTTTTTCCGCCCGGGCACACGTAATTCTTTTGGAACAATATCCGACACAGTTTCAAATAATCCTGCGATATGGGCTTCCCGAACAGTGAGCGACAGCATCT
>JAOZLU010000549.1:0-3454 GCA_029934695.1 Desulfobacterales bacterium
GCGTACCAGATAAACTTTCAGTTCGTTTCCAGGATGAGGCTTGTGTAAATCTATATAATATCATCAGTTTCTGCATTATAAAATGTCACTCTCGATCCGCTGCCTTCTATTTTTTGATAGCCCTTGCTTCTGAGAAGAATTTCAACTTCACTGTATTTAATATCCTTTTTCGGAGGACTTGTCATAATTCTCTGTAACAGTTTGTTTTTCTTGCTCACAGACCTTTCTCCTTTCCGCTCAGGTTCAGTTCTGTTTCTTAATATTCTCTCCGCCTCCGCTCCGGTTGTTCCACAGTATCAGTAACTTTGCTCCCATATTAAGACAGATTCCTTTGAATTCGGTAATGGCTGATATCTCTGAATCTGGGTACTCTTCCGCTAATACTTTGATAATAAGATAATTCAATAATCACAAAAGGTTATGAAATGTCAGTTTTTTTTCTGAAAGGGGGTAACATGCTGATTTTTCAGGTTTCATAATCACCCCAAAAGATAATCAAAGCATTAGCGGAAGAACACCGCATTTTTCACATTTTTTCATATCACCCTGCCAATCCATTAAAAAGACTCATAATATACTATTGCATCACTCAGTTCCTCAAATGCCTGCTGAAGGATTGTCTTTTTCATTGCATGAAACGCTTTTCAATTTTTTGCATTGCCTCGTCATAATCAATAACGACCGCTGTTCTCTCATCAACGGCACGAATCCTGTCCGTGATTTCTTTTTCCCACGCAGAATCAACATCATTGGAATCCGAAGACCGGTTATCAAGGAAAAGAAGAAATCTGACTATTTCCAGACGCTCCCTCTTAGGCAATCCGATTAATTCCGTGGTTAATCTTTCAATGTTTCGTTGCATTTGCTCCCGATTCCTTTTTTGCTTGGAGATTAACATTGCAGTTAAGAGGTTTCGCCCCGTCACAGGCAGGGAGACAGGCTCAGAGGGTGTTTGAAAAATAAGACAGACATTTGTAAAAACGGACCGACCGCTTTTTTAACCACGAAAGACACGAAACACACGAAAAAACACGGAAACTGTTATCGTTTATTTTTCGTGTGTTTCGTGGTAAGAACATGCTCATCATATCCGCGCTCTGTATTTTCAAACACGCTCTCAGAGAGCCATCTCAGAACTTTCTGTTCCTCACGCCGAATGTTGACACCTTCAACACTGCCGTCCGCAACATTTCCGTCTGGCACCGAGGCCCTTAAACTTAAAACCCAAAACCTACTCTTTCCAGAGATTTTTCAGGTCTTTCCATTCCGGGTGAAGCATGGGATTGGGTACATAACCATGCACATATTCCTGAAACGGGCATACAGCAATCTGCTGATACAGTGGTATTGCAACAGCATCCTCATACCAGATATTCTGGAGCCTGGTATATATTTTTTCGCGTTTGACCGGATCAACTGTGTTGATGCCATCCACACACAGTTTATCAGATTCAGGGTTGTTATAGCCCATAAACCGGGCATAGACACCCTGAGAGTGCATAAAGGTGTATAGAAAATTATGCGGATCAGCGTAGTCAGCACCCCATCCGATGAGAAAGATCGGATACATAAAACTCCGATACTTGACAAGATAGTCCTTCCAGTCAACATTGCGGACTTCGATCCTGAATTTCGGGTTTAATGACATGATGTTTTCGGCCAGCATAAGCGCGGCCGATTCCCGGGGCACGTTGCCGGTATTGTGGGTGAGAACC
Source organism: Desulfobacterales bacterium (assembly GCA_029934695.1). GTDB lineage: Bacteria > Desulfobacterota > Desulfobacteria > Desulfobacterales > 4be13 > JAOZLU01. The sequence goes on from JAOZLU010000549.1 coordinate 1,716, forward strand.
ATCTTGAACCCTTTTTCCCAGACTTTGCCGTCCCATGCCTTTTTCATATATTCCTTTGCCTTTTTCAGATCATACTCATAAACAGGGACATCCTTATGATAAGGGAGGCCTTCAACATTGGGACTGGTGGGCATAATCACCTGTTCGTTGAAAACATCTGTCTTATATACTTTGCGATCAAACCCATGTAGAAAGGCTTTCCGAACATTGATGTCCGAGAAAAAATCCGGGGGAATGCCGTTTCCGTCAAGTTTGCCACTGCCGATATTCGGATTTCCTCTATGTTCGATTTTCTGGCACAGGCAGGCGGCGGTTACGGACAGCTGGGGAACCTCGTACAGTTTCAACCCCTTCATCTCCCTGACTTCGGGCACATAAGTCTGATCCAGCAGAACGCTGTCAGCGTCGCCGTTTTGCAGCATGAGCTTGCGGGTGCTCCATTCTTTCACATACTTGAATATTGCGGTTCTGAGTCTGGGCTTCTTTCCCCAGTATTTGTCAAATCTCTCAAAAACGAACTGGTTTGAGGGTTCCCAGGATTTCATACTGAACGCGCCGGTTCCGTTGGTGATTTTCTGCAAAGGTTCATGTCCCGGATCGGGTTTGTTGTATTTTGCCGCATTTTTCATGTCGCCGTCCCAGCATCCTTTGGAAATGGCCCATTCTTTGTCCATGGCAACGCAGCATGAATATGTGAGTATGCCCAGTAACGGGGGATAAGCTTTGGGAAGATGAAAAATCACCTTGCCGTCTTTGGCTTCAATGCTTTTGTCAATGATTTCAAAAATGCCCGGGATGATTTTACCGTCAGCATCCCTGGTGGACCCTTTGCCGGTCAGGGCTTCCAGCAGCATCCACATTGGGCCGCCGTCAGGATCTGCAACCATATTCCGCTTAAATGACCATACAACATCTTCAGGGGTCAGATCCCCGCCATCGTGAAATTTCACCCCTTTTCGGATGGTAAAGGTGTAGGTTTTTCCATCCTGAGATATTCCCTTGTTTTCCAGAGATGGCACCTCGGTAGCCAGAAGGGGAATGAATTTGTCTGTGGCTGATCCGTCAAAAAAAATCAGTGTCTCATAAATATTGGAAATCCGCTGCCGGCTTACAACATCATAGCCCACACTCGGGTCAAGGGTGCGGAGTGTGCCGTAAGAAGCAAACACAAACGTGTCCGGGTTTTTCACAGCCGCTGCATGAGGGGCTGTTACGCAAAGCATGAATATCAGACACAAACCGAAAACAATACATCCTTTTTTCATAGATCCTCCTTGATTCATTTCAGCTCATGTCCTTAATGGTTGGGGAAATTTCAGATTATGTTTCAGACCGTGGTGTGAGGCAACCCTGAAATTGTATTACAGCATTCCCGGGGCTGACTTCCCACGCCGTAAATAAGCCCGTTTGTTAATCCAAAAAATACCAGTTCAGACAATGTTCAGGACTTTTCACGAAATCAGGACATGAGCATATATTTTTTTGTCAATAACTGAAAAGCTGAACCTGTCTGGAATAATTATTTATCATGATAAAGTCAAGCTTTTTTTGTTTTCTTCAGAAACCGTAAAATTTCAGACACCATATCAGGTGGTTGCGGCCATGAATCTGCTTTAGGGATTTCCCAAAAAACAAAATACCCGGATGTAGGGTGGGTGTAGCGAAGCGGAACCCACCATAAATATGCTTTAGGGATTTCCCAAAAAACAAAATACCCGGATGTAGGGTGGGTGTAGCGA
>JAOZLU010000549.1:3554-4654 GCA_029934695.1 Desulfobacterales bacterium
AGCGGAACCCACCATAAGCGTCAATCTACAGTTCATACGGCCTCCAGCTCTTTTCTCATCTGCTCAGCGGTGAGATTTCCCCCGGGTTCCTCAGCCGCTTTCAGGGCATCAGCAATGTCAGCCTCATCCTCCAGACGCTGAAAAGACTGTAAATCTTCCAGAGAAACGATGGCAGCCATCGGCTTCCCGCTCATGGTCAGTATGACCGGCTCACTGGCAAGAGCCACCTGATTTATAATATCGGAAAGTTTCTCCCCGGCATCTGTTGCGGATATTTGATTCAACATTATTACCTCCTTAAAAATTTTTCTGTCCGAACCCGAGCTCAGGGATTCGGGGATTTCCCTGATTTCTGTTCCTGTAGTGGGGAATTCCCGTGGATCCGGCAAAGACAGAAATCCTGCAGTTTCAGTGACAGGCTTTTATCCTTACTAAACCCAATCCCTGTAGTTTCAAGGACAGGCTTTTGCCCTTACTAAACCCAATGCCTGTAGTCAGTTTAGCCATAATTTTTATAAACTGTCAACAATTTTTTATGAATTTTTATTGCGATTTAATCGCAGACATATTAAAATGAAATTTTTTAAAAATTTAAACAATAATCAAGGAAAAGAAAACAATGCAAAATTTTTTTATAAACTATTAAGATACTGCCAAATTTTGAAGAAATACAGGAATGCCCTCCGGCAGGGAATACGGCATGTTTCCTTAATGCAGGTTCTTATGTAAATTATTCAAATTTCAGTATTTAAAACATAACATGCTGAATTCTGGATATATTCAAATCAGGTACGTTCATCCCCTGACAGAATGTCTGCTTCCAATGCTTGACCTCCGGGCACGGATTTTTTTTTATCGGAAAAATGGAACGTCTTCCGGACCGGAAATTCGGACCAAAAAAGAAAGATAAGCAAGGTGTCTTCGGAAGAGATTCCAGAGACACCTTGCTTATTTCAGACAAAAAATGTCGTATCGGATGCCGGAGTTAAGTAAGGTGTCCCCGGAATTCCTCCATGTCGGTGCCCCCGGAGCGGGTGAGACAGAGTCTCATGGCGAGCTGAAAAACAGCTCTGTATGCACCGGACACCCGTCAACGAGAA
>JAOZLU010001089.1 GCA_029934695.1 Desulfobacterales bacterium
ATCCGCACAAGGTGGGTTACGCTGCGCTCCACCCACCCTACGTTGCCATAGTGGGGGATTCTTTTCTGGAAATCACCTAAAGCCTTGATACATGAGGGGTTACGGATTCTTATTTTTCGGTGTGGCCAATCCCGCGAGACTGTTCAGATCGGTGATACTTCAGCAGATCATGGGCATCGAATATCAGTATCATTACCGCCAGTTTTATCCCGAAATCAGCAGTCACTTTTCCTCATACTGCTCCCTGTACGGGGCGGATATGCCCCCGCAGATATTCTTATCGTATGCTTTTGTCACAAAAGGATGCCTGCATGTAATTTTCATGGCCCAGGTGCATGCAGTCTTTTGCCTGGTCATGCCGGCCTGAAAACGCATAATTCTGCCCCAGGAACCATATACTTTCCCCAATATCTCGTTTCTGATGAGGCTGAAAACGGCTGTCAGCTTTTCCTCTTTCTTCCTTACCGGTTCAAGCCGTGCAATGGCTCTTTCAAAGGCAAATTTGTTTGTGTCCCACACACTGGTCCTGTTGACAAATTCATGAAAGGCCCTGAACTGGCGGAAATTTTTTGTCTCCAGACGCTCAAAAATTCTCATCCCCGGCTTCGTAGCGAACTTGCGCCGGATCTGGGCGATGCCATCAGAATTCTTAAAATGCTCTGCGGCGACACAGGTTATACCTTAATATAAGGTTTGGATAATGTGTGCTTCGGGAATCTTTTTGGAATTTTAACCATCAGGAGGGCTTAAGCATAGGCCGTCTAAAAGAAACTTCCTATGACATCAGATTGCCGACGACATATGCACAGATGAAAATCCGGCCATGTAGGGTGGGTGAAGGATTTCGATTTTTTACGCAGTAAAAAACGAAACCGCAACCCACCTTATAAACGCACGAACGAAATCATTGAACATATTTGGATTTACAGAGGAGGAAATTATGAAACACCAAATGTATCGGACATGGCGAATTATTTTTTAGCTGGCATGTATGTGGGTCATGGACCTGTCGTTTCATGCAAGTGCCGAGGTCGTGGTTGAATGGGAGAAAACTTTTGAAAACAGCGTCGCAAACTCGGTCGTTGGGACCGCGGACCGCGGCATGGAACAAGCGGGCGAATTATAACTTTTATGCAAAAACATTAAGGAGGTACGAAATGAAAAAACGCAACAAAGCAACAATGAAGGCTCTGGCAATGGCAGGAATCATCGGACTCGTCACAGCAATCTTTTTCCCGACAGGTTCGTATGCTTCCATATCTGAGAATTTTGAATCAGCAGAAGTCGGAACGCCGCCTGCGGGTTGGACGTTCATGGAGAACTGGG
>JAOZLU010001090.1 GCA_029934695.1 Desulfobacterales bacterium
GAAAAAACTCGGAATCCCCACTCAGCACCGGAACAGTTTTCAAACACCTTCTAACACCGGTGCGGATTATGGCAGGCCACATACCTGCCAGTTTCGATCTCTTCCAGCCTGGGGCCTCTTTCTGACATAAGCTTTTTATAACCGGGCACCGGGGATGAAAATGACATCCCGGAGGCGGTTCCAGGGGAGAGGGTATTTCCCCTTTGATGGGATCGAACAGCGTATGCCGGTTTTCAAGCCTGGGAATTTCCCTGAACAATGCCAGCGAATAGGGATGGAACGGCCCGTCGAAAAGGGCCCGGGTTTCGGCAATCTCAACCACACGTCCCAGATACATGATTACGATCCTGTCGCTGATATGTTCAACCACGCCCAGGTCATGGCTGATGAACAGATAGGTCAGATTCATGTCGTTTTTCAAGTCCATGAACAGATTGAGGATCTGGGCCTGGATGGACACATCCAGGGCAGCAATGGATTCGTCACAGACAATAAGGTCGGGCTTCACAGCGAGGGCCCGGGCAATACCGATCCGCTGGCGCTGGCCCCCGGAAAACTGGTGAGGATAGCGGACCATGAAATCCGGATCAAGACCGCACCGTTTCATCACGCCGGCCACATACTCACCCATCTCTTTTCCTCTGACCAAACCATGAACCCGCGGTGCTTCGCCGATGATTTCCCTGACCCTGAGTCTCGGATTGAGCGATGCAAACGGATCCTGGAAAATCATCTGAATTTTAAGCGCGGTTTCTTTGGCTTGGGATGCAGACATCTGTCTGACATTGCCGCCTTTGTAGAAGATATCTCCCCGGGTGGGATCAAGAATGCCGGCAATCATCCTCCCGAGTGTGGATTTCCCGCACCCTGACTCGCCGACCAGACCCAGGACTTCTCCATGACCGATTTCCAGGGTGACATCGTCAACAGCATTGACCACTTCCTCTTTGACATCCGCGCCCAGTCGGGCAGTGGGTGATAATTGGGGTCGGACCTGGCGAACCACTTGAATTCTAAGGAAAACCGCTCCGAAAAAGTCCGTTTTCAGCCCTTAAACCGCCCTTTTTGCATACAAAATGGTCACTTTAAGGACGGGCATTGTCTCTTATAATGATGATTCTGCCCCCAAAAATGGGGTTTTAAGCCCGAAAAACGCCTATTTCCGGAACCCTTATCCTGAGATAACAATGGGATAGCCAGGTCCGACCCCATATCCACCCCATATCCACCCCCCCCATATCCAACACCCCATATCCAACCCCATACCCAACATCGGGTAGGTCGGAGGCCTCTCAGCCCCCTTCCCCCCTAAGAACCGTGCATGAG
>JAOZLU010000550.1 GCA_029934695.1 Desulfobacterales bacterium
ATTACGAGATTGAGAAGAGAATAAAGAGAGCATACAAGAAAGCCAGGTTGAAGGCTGAGGATGAAACCGGAATTGACAAGAAACATTTTCCGAAAAGTTGCCCGTTTTCACCCGATCAAATTTTAGAGAAGGCATTTTTTCCGGAAGAAGAAATTTGATTCGTACAGCTTTTTCAAAAAATTTGGTTTCTTAAAAGCTATGCAAATGTTATGCCGCTCTGAGAGTCCTCAGTCGGCTGGCACAGAAAAAGAGAAGGTGTGTGTTTTTTTCTGCGCCGGTTGCAGGGGCGGCGTTTCGGGTCGCAGTGGCGTCCCGGTTTCAACACAGCGGTCAAGAGTGAGATGACATCATGGCATACAGTGATTTCAAGACATTGCAACAGGTGAATCAGGAATTGGGTATCGTCATAAAAGGTGACAGCGAACTCTACACTCATATTGAACCGGTTCAAGTGACGCAATGGTTTGCTGAGACGATGAAAATCGCCTATACGAAAGCTGTCCGGATCAACACCGAAAGCGCGCGGCTGGCCCTGATTGTTGCCAATGTGCTGATGGAGTTGAGCCGGCATGTGAACATCAGTTTTTTTTTGGGGAATACATTTAATGTTGACAGCGGCAGAGGACTTACGGGGAATCCGGACGGGATCATCAGCAGAAGTGAAAATCAGCTCTATATAACGGCACCTGTCGCAGTCCTCGCTGAGGCGAAAAAATCGGATCTGGGCGGCGGACAGGCTCAGTGCATTGCTGAAATGGAAGCGGCGAGAATCTTCAACGAGCTGAAAGGGAATCCTGTCACCCCTGTCTATGGTGTCGTCACTGACGGAGTCCTCTGGCAATTCCTGTCACTGCAAGATAATATGGCGACCATAGACAGCTATTTCTACAATTTCGATGATGGCTGTAAAATCGTGGGAATTCTGAAATTTTTTGCAGAGCACGGCGGTCCGGTGGATGGTGAATTATGAAACTGACAGCCGGTTAACTTTATCAATTAATGATATTTCTATTTTTTTTTTAACTTTTTAACTATTGGGAGGTGACTTCAATGGAAATGGAATGGGAAATACCTGTCTTGGAAGATTTGAATATGGCGACTTTTGCAGGAGCTTGCGATCCGACTGGTGGCACAGTTGCTTACGGAATATGCGGCACTATTGGTTCTGGGGCTAATAATAGTTGTGCAGAAGGATCGGGTTTTACTGGATAACAGAGGTGTCTTGGGATGATGTGATTTTTTAATAATTGGCGTGTCATAAGCAAAACCTGTCTTAATGGGAATAGCAAAAGACATTAGATGGGTTTTGCTTCATCTGTATCAATACATTGTTTGTTTTTAAATTAGGCTGTTACAGCCTAATTGCTAAATATTTAATTCTTAACAATAATACTTTTGACAGTTTTTGCAAATCAACAGGGTATGAAACTGTAACCTGTTGAAATCACAGAGTTTGAATTTCAGAATCAAACTTTGAAAATCCTGTAAAATCAGTATGTTGCATAAGCTGTCCGAACTATTGTTAATAAAACAGGCGGTTATAAACTGCCCGAACCATTGAACTTAATATTACATGAATAAGGAACAGATTCGAGAAGGTCGGAATACAACAGATAGCTTGCCGTATCACTTGTCTTTATGTAATGGGAATAAGTGGCGGATCCGGGGATTCGGAAGCGTTGCTATGTGGATTGATAAGCTTGCATCCGTAATGGAACTCGAACCTCATGATGAGGAGGGGGATGAGCTTTTATTCTGCTTTCAGGATGAGTGTGATGTCATAAAGACTCAGGGGAATATGAAATGCGGGTTCAGCGAAAACGGATGGAGAAATATATCCGCCCAAAATGTTCGATATTGCTTCCATGACAAGATTTCCGATGTATGGTGCGAAGTGGATCACCATCCGCACAATGAAATCAGATATGGAATCATGTCGAACCTTCTCCGACCTGTATGTCATCGAATCGTTGATCATGGAGGACTCCCTTTACATACTGCATTGGTTGAACGGGATGGGAAAGGGTTTCTGCTGGCCGGTTCAGGCAACACAGGCAAGTCAACATGCTGTAGCCGTATTCCTGCCCCGTGGAATCCGCTGTGTGATGATGAAACGCTTGTTCTTCTTGATAAAGAAACTATATACAGAGCGCACCCCTTCCCGACGTGGAGCGAATATACAACAAAACGCTCCGAAAAAACATGGGACGTTCAATATTCCGTGCCGCTTTCCGCTGTATTCATTCTTAAACAGTCCGAAACAGATGAGGTCGAACCGATAGGAAAAGGAGAGGCTGCAATAGTTATTAATCAGGCAGCAGCCCAGTCAACCGGGTATTTCTGGAAAAGAATGGACAGGGAATGTCAGAGGAATGTCAGAAACAGGGTTTTTAAAAATGCCTGTGATCTGGTCAAAACTGTTCCCGTTTTCCGGCTTCACGCCAGCCTTCATGGACGGTTCTGGGAAGAAATGGAAAAGGTGATTTGTGAATGATGCGAGGATGAAGTATGGATGAGAGGAACCCTCGTAGGCTCACCGGTAAAGGAATATCCATGCATCCCCTTCTCAGGGGCGGAGACGGCTTAAAGGTTATTCCATACACAGACCGCAGGGTATGTGTCGGAGATGTGGTTGTCTTCCGCTCCCCTGACCCGCAGATGCAGGAAGTGGTTCATCGTGTCGTCTCTGTTAATCCACAGGGAATCAGAACCAAAGGCGACAATAACAACCACCTTGATTCATGGATATTACAGCCTGAAGATATTATCGGACGCGTGGTTTCCGCAAAAAGAGCAGACAGAATCTTTGCAGTTCACGGCGGGTTCCGAGGGACAATAGTTGCCCGGATGATTCGGGCAAAGAAACGAATTGATCGGATAATCTCCGGAATACGCCGTCTTCTTTACAAAATCTTGCATCCTGTCTATCGCCGACTTTCACAATCAGGCATTTTCAGAAAGATCCTGCCCCGCCAATTCAAGCCCCGAATTCTCTGCTTCAAACGACCCGAGGGAACAGAAATGCAACTGCTCATACACAACCGGATCATCGGCAGACGCTGCCCCGGATGGGACGATTGGCAGATTCGCCGCCCCTTCCGCCTCTTTATAGATGAAGAATCCCTTCCGAGACAAAGCTCCGATCTGTGATAGCTGGCTTCAGCCTGCTTTCGCTTTCAGCCTCGGAATTTATTCCGAGGCGAGATATGTTCTTCCACTTTGTGAAAGGCAAAAAATAGTGCATCATATTATTCATTTCGGAATAAAAAAGTTGCCTCCAGATGCGCCTGAGATATTGAATATGGATCAGTGGCAGGATAAAATTGCCCGGAAACCTTTCAATCTGACACAGGCCTCGGATTACCTCGGGATATCCCCTGCCACTGTCAAAAAGTGGGCAGAATCAGATTATATCCCGTTTCATAAATCCGGAAGAACATACAGGTTCAATGTAAAATATCTGAAAAAATTCAAAAAGAGCCTGAAAAACGGGAAGCCTCGGTGCTAACAGGGAGAATCCCTGAGTTGTATCATAACTGGATATTACTGATTCTAACGGATTTTGTGGCTGCATAAGATTTCAGACAGCTGTGATCTTTGCAAACCGCAGATGAACGCTGATGCTCCCGCACTCTGACCGGCTGCACAGGCCGTGAGCGTCTGTCTGCGTTCATCTGCGTTCATCTGCGGATCATATCGGAAACCACAAAAACCGTTAGAACCAGGGATATTATTACGGCCAGGGCAGCTACCTGTCCGGCAAAAATTTGAGAAAGGAGACGCTGAAATGAAGGAAGTTGCCCCGCTGCGCTACGGTGTCATATTCAAAAAAGCCTTCTGTGTTCCGGAAATCTTCACGGCATTTGTCCGGGATTTCCTTGATATCCGGATGAGCATCAGCCATGTGGAGACAGAAAAGGCGTTCAGTCCTCCGATAGGAAGGGTGGACACGAGATTTGATCTGTTTGCCGAGGACAGGGAGAACCGGGTGATTGTGGACATCCAGCACATCCGGTACCCGGATCATTATCACCGCTTCCTCTATTACCACTGTGTCGCCATGATGGAGATGATCGCCGGCTCAGGGAACTATGAGCCGGAAACCCGGGTGTTCACCATCGTGGTGCTGACCTCCGGGGACCGGCACAAAAAGGATGTCGGCGTGACAAGCTTTGATCCGGTCGATCTTCAGGGCCGTCCGTATGGCGAAATTCCCCACAGAATTCTCCACATCTGTCCGAAATACCTGAATGAGGAGACTCCGGAACCTTTTCGGGAATGGATGCTGGCCATGGAAGACACCCTCGACGGACTCGTTGACGAGTCAGCATATTCCTGCCCGGAAATCCTGGAGCTTTTCAGACAGATCGAAAAGGACGGGATATCTCCTAAGGAGAATGCGGCAATGAAGGACGAATACAGCCACCGGCAGCTCCTTGACAAAGAGTATGATAAGGGCCGGAAGGATACAGCGGTGAATCTGATTAGAATGGGTGCGCTGACAGAGGAGCAGATATCACAGGCAACCGGTCTTTCCGCAGAAGATATCCGGCAATTGCAGATTCGGCAGACATAAGCCATATTTTGGGAAAGGAGATTCTGAAATGAAGGAAGTTGCCCCGCTGCGCTACGGCGTCATATTCAAAAAAGCCT
>JAOZLU010000551.1 GCA_029934695.1 Desulfobacterales bacterium
CAGGTCATCGTCGGCTCCGGCGGATTCCGGCTCCAGGTCCAGTTCAAGGTCAAGGTCTTCTCCTGCCGCTCCTGACACTCCGGCAACATCATGCCCCATATCTAAATTCAGATCAAAATTTTCCTCGGTTCCCACGGATTCCGGTTCACCCTCAGGCTCCATGTCCAGATCCAGTTCGAGGACATCGTCTCCGACATCTTCAGCCGCTCTCTTAGCATCGTCCTCTAAATCCAAATTCAGGTCAAGATCAAGGTCTTCAGCTTCCCCGCATTTTGCTTCGGCTTCAGAGTCCCAATCTAAATTCAGGCTAAAATCATCCCCGGCCTTTTCAGCCAAATTTTCTGCATCAGGCTCCAAATCCAAGTTTAATTCAAAATCATCTTCGGTTTTCCTGAATTTTGGTTCACTCTCAGGCTCCAATTTCAGACCAGAATCATCCTCTTTCTTTTCAGTAACTCTTCTTTCCTCCAATGGTTCTTCATCTATCTCAAGTAATTGAGAAAAATCAAGGTCTTCCGATTTCTTGGGGCCAGTTCTCGGGCCAGATTTGTCCGCACTCTTTCCAGCATCAGATTCCAAAGCCGAATCTGAATTTGATGACACCTCCTCTGCATTCTTCTCTATTCCGCTTTCTGCATCCGGGATATCGTCCATTTCAAGCATTTCATCAAGCGCGTTATACATATTCGCCGCGTTGAATTCCATTGTCTTGAATTCTGGGTCCAAATCCATATCAAGATCAAAATCGTCTTCCTCTTCTTCTGGCTCCGTTGCGCTTTCCGGCTCAAGTTCATCATCCATTTCAAGCAATTCATCAATGTCGGATAAGTCAAGGCCTTCCACTTCTTCAACTGGCTCGGATTCGTTTAGCCCCATTTCACTATCGGATTCCAACGCCAAATCAAGATCAAAATCCTCTATGTCTTTGTCCGTTATGCTTTCTTCCTCTGTTCCAAACAGATTATCTATCTCAGATAAATCAAGGTTTTCCGCATTCTTAAATCCGGCTTTTTGTTCGGTCTTTTTCAGAGAATCTTCCTCAGTGTCGGGTTTCAGGGCCAAATCCGGATCAAGCAATAATTCATCAGTCAAATCAGCAATTTCCGAACCGTCAGGTTCAATATTCGTAACAGACTCTTTCTCAAATTTTTTTTCAATATCGGATTCCAAAGCCTGGTTCAGAGCAGATAACAAATCGTCCTGATCCGGTTCCGCCTCCTTTTCCTGCGATGTTTCCGGCTCAAGCATCTTTTCTATGCCGAACAGGTCGCCGGCCTCAGTTTCCGGTCCGGGCTTTTTCTCCGCATCTGATTCCAGAGCCTGCCCAATATCAGAAAAAAGCTCCTCAGACTCCGGTTCCGCCTCCTTTTCCTGCGATGTTTCCGGCTCAAGCATCTTTTCTATGCCGAACAGGTCGCCGGCCTCAGTTTCCGGTCCGGGCTTTTTCTCCGCATCTGATTCCAGAGCCTGCCCAATATCAGAAAAAAGCTCCTCAGACTCCGGTTCCGCCTCCTTTTCCTGCGGTGTTTCAGGCTCAAGCATTTTTTCTATACCCAGCAAATCACTGCCTTCCGAATCTTTTGGCTCGGATGCTAAAGCCTTTTCCGCTCTTTTTTCAGCACCGGAATCAAAATCAGACGATAAATCTTCTGCATACGCTTCTGGCGGGTTTTCATCCATCTCAAGCATTTTCTCTATGCCGGATAAATCAAATCCCCCCTTCTGCTCAACTTCAAATTCTGATTTTCTTTCCTCAGAACGCCCTTCTTTGTTCAGCTTTGCCAGCGATTCTTCCTCTTTGCTGATTCTGAGGCCCTGAGCTTTCTGAGGCTGTTCCGGTCTGACTTTGAGCGCAGTTGATTTGTCAGTTGTGCGAGATGGCTTTGGAGGATAGACGATAAAAAGATTTCTGCATTTTGAACACTGCACTTTAGTGCCCTTCAACTTTACAAAGCTTCCTTTCAGATTGAAACTGGTATTGCATTGTTTACAGGTAATAATCATAACGCATCCTCACGGATTGTAACTTTATTTATATGGCAATTCCCGGCAAATTCTCTGTTTCTCGACATAATCAAGCCTGCAGTTCAACAACTTACAAGTTCGTCCCCCTCTTATATAATAGATAAGAGAGGGGGTTGCAACCCCGTCCGCAATGTTTTGTCAGTCCCCGGCAGCATAAGTACCTGGCCAAAAGTTTTCCGGGATTTTCCCCGGGAAAACAGCTTTCACAAACCGCGGATGAACACGGATGAACGCTGATGAGTCCGCCGTCTGCGTTCATCCGCGGTTCACAATATGCAAATACCTTAAAACATATGGCTAGGTACTTAAGTTTCGGACGGGGTTGCAAACCCCGTCCGGCAATCTCAGCCTGGTACATGGGCACGTTCACGGGCACATTCAATGCCTCCCCTAAAAGCGTTATAATCAACTTTTTTTATATAAGAGCCGTTATTTGCGCTTTTTTTGATATTGAATTTTAACCTGTTGTAAATACTGATTTGGGGAAACCTTTAAGAATTACCTAACATGGCAATGATACATTGATCGGATGCTCTTGTCAATAAATTTGCTTTTTCACAATCCTGCCTCTGCCAAATTTTCAACCAGTTTCTTTTGTTTTTTGTCCAAATGCACAGGCATGCTGACATGGATACAAACATAAAGATTCCCTCTGCCATTCCCCTGCATATGTGGGATTCCATGACCGGCAAGGCGCATTTTTGCTTTGTGCTTTGTTCCCGGAGGGATTTTCAGGCTTAATTCCCTGCCTCCAATCGTGGGAACAGGGATGCTTGTCCCTAAGATGGCTTCTGTCAGCTTTATTTCCTGATTTGCATGAAGATCATGCCCTTCCAAAGTGAAGACCGGATCATTAAGCACTTTGGATTGAATAAAAAGGTCTCCCGGAGGCCCGTAAGAACTGGGCTCCCCTTTTCCGGCAAGTCGGAGTTTTTTACCTGTAAGCATGCCCTTTGGAATTTTTACTGTCAAATTTTCAGAACGTCCTTTATGCTGAAAATTTACGGTCTTGCTGGCTCCTGTTGCCACTTCCCGCAATGTTAACGGGAGTTCATATACCAGATCGGAGCCTTTTGCCGGAGCGGACTGCCTTGCACCGGGACCGTTGCCATAAGAAAAACGTGTGCCTCCTCCTTTGCCTCCAAGGTCAAAATTAAAGAAATTCCCCCCTCCGAACCCTAAATCTTTGAATATACTTGAGAAATCAAACCCTTTAAAAATATCTTCCTGAGAATAACGCTGATGGAATCCGGTTGAACCGAATGTGTCATACTGCTGACGTTTTTCTTTATCGCTCAGAACCGCGTAAGCTTCACTGATTCCTTTAAATTTTTCTTCAGCAGCTTTATCCCCTTTGGTGTGGTCAGGATGGTATTTCATGGCAAGCTTCCGATACGTTTTTTTGATCTCATCATCAGAAGTGTTTTTGTTTACGCCAAGTATTTTGTAGTAATCTGTAGACATTTAAAGTTTTCCCTTATTATTTTGTTCGTAATTTTCAGACTTCCCAAGAGAGACGCTTAACCAACAGGCCCCTGCTTCATAGTAAATTAAGGTAAAAATCATAATATATCTTAAAATAATGTGAAAGCCGTAACGTGTCAAGGATATCAGTCACTCTGAGCTTTAATATATTAAGGTAAAAGCTTCCGAGATTTTGGAAACATCGGGAGTCTGAAGCTCTTAGAACCTTAAAATTATTTCAGACGATCCAGACGGAGTCTCTGGCGTTCATCAAACAGCCGACGCGCACCCAGCCACACGGCAGCCATAGTGCCGAACCCCGTGCCCCCGGCGATGAGAAACATTATTAAAATCTGATACTTGACCGCCTCCATCGGGGGATTGCCTGCAAGTATCTGACCGGTCATCATCCCGGGGAGGCTGACAAGGCCGGCCACAGTCATGGAATTTATGATGGGAATCATGCCGCTGCGTGTACTTTCCCTGCGTATGTTTTCAATGGCTTCATTCCACTCCTGGCCCAGTGTCAGGCGGGCTTCGATAATTGTCCGCTGTTCGTAAGCAGTCTGGGTCAGACGGTCAAGACCGATGGAAATACCGCTCATGGTGTTGCCCAGTATCATGCCGAGCAGGGGAATGGCATATTGCGGTTCATACCAGGGTTTGATGTTAATAATGACGGTTAAGGCCAGAACAGTGATGGAAAAGGAGGATACGGACATGGATACAGTCCCGATACCGAAACCCCACCATCCTGCAAACCGCCTTTTCTGACGGCTCATGACTTCACGGCTGGCGACTGTCAACATAAAAAATGCTATGAATATGATCCAGCCGAGGTGAATATATGCAAAAAGCGATTTTAACACAAGGCCGATAAGCAGCAGTTGTACGGTGGTGCGCAGCCCGGCGATGATGATCTGCCGACTCAGCCCCAGTTTCGTATGTAAGGAAAGCAGGGAAAGGGCGATCACAAGCACAGCCGCTATGGACAAATCAAGCGGTGTCAGGGAAATAATTGTCATTTTGTCAGTTGTCGCTGGTTAAATTTTATTATAAATGCAGGGTGCAACGAAGTGAAACCCTCCTTAATCTTTACATTTACGCATCAGGCATCAAACATCAAACATCAAACATCAAACATCAAACATCAAAC
>JAOZLU010000552.1 GCA_029934695.1 Desulfobacterales bacterium
CAGAGGGGGATATGGGGAAAAGGCATATATATGCAGATGCTTTTTCCTTATAATCTATGGTTAATTCTGTGCCGGCTGAAAGCGGCACAGAAAAAAAGTCGTCAGGAATGTCTTCAGTGGCGGCATGAGTCCGTGAGGAGCAGTCCGTCAGGAACGTCTCCGGTTGCGGCGGCATGAGTCCGTGAGGAGCAAGTCTGTCAGGAATGTCCGCAGTTGTGGCGGCATAACCCGGCGTTGCAGGGGACGGCGAAAGGAGAGGCCGCAGTGGCAGCGAAGTATGCATCGCCGCCCCTGAACTCTGTGTTAGCCACCTAAAACAACATCAAATTGAAAGGAGATATACAAAATGAAGAATGTTCAACAAGAAGAAGCCCTTCAGTATTTCAGAACCCACGCTGAAGATTGGCAGAACAAAGCAAAGACATCGGATGAAGGCAAGATAAATATCATCAAACAAAGAAACGGATATGTTATTGATGTTATCAAAGACCGTAAAGAGACTAAGTCGCTTCTTGATGTTGGGTGTGGAACCGGCGATTTAGTATGTGATGTGGCCAAGCAAGAAATTAATGCCATAGGTGTTGATTTTGCTCAAGATATGATTCAACTTGCTATAAACAAAGCGAAAGGGGAGCAGCTTGAAAAGGCGACTTTTGAATGCTGCTCCATATTCGATTTCGATTTTTCTAAACAAAAGTTCGATGTTATCTCAGCAAATGGGTTTATAGAATATATATCTCAGAATGAATTAAACAAGTTTTTCGATATTGTTCATGATGCGCTCGCCCCCAATGGTTCTTTCGTTGTAGGGTCTCGCAACCGTCTATTTAACCTCTTTTCACTCAATTCATTTACACACCAAGAATTAAACGAGTCTAATGTTGATGCTTTGTTAAAAGAATCAATAGCATTAGCATCTGGAGAAACAATTGAAGAAATATCAAGACTGAAAGCAGCTTCACTTCAAAGTCCCGATACACAGCATACGAAAACTGGAATTGATGTAACAACTCGATTTCAATACACACCGCTCCAACTTATTAATATGTTGAATGATAGAGATTTTAGAGCTATAGAAATATATCCAATCCACATTCACAGTGTGCCTCCAATATTTAAAGATAAGTATCCTGAAGTCCATAACTCAATCTCAAATTTCTTACAAGCATATGCACGGCAACATTCAGAACTGGTGCCGCTATCCTCTTCCTTTATGTTGCATGTATCGAAAGGTGCGTAAATGAGTCATTATATTTCTATAATAATGTATCATTATGTAAGAGACTTGAAGAATTCTCGGTATCCTGAAATTAAGGGACTTGATATTGCTCTATTCAAGGAGCAGATAGCATACATTAAGAAGCACTATAATGTGATAAGCGCATATGACCTGATGGATGCAATCGGCTCTAACGCTGATTTACCACCAATGTCTTTGCTTCTAACCTTTGATGATGCTTATGTCGACCATTTTACACAGGTTTCTCCTGTGTTGGATGAGCAGGGACTGCCAGGTCTTTTTTTTCCGCCAGCGAAAAGCATTCTTGAACATCAAGTTTTAGATGTAAACAAAATTCATTTCATTCTTGCCTCTGTTCCAGACAAGACTGTTTTGGTCAATTACATTTACCAATCTTTAGATAAGAACCGTTCATCATATGATCTGGAACCAAAAGAATTCTATTGGAAAAAGTGTGGGGTTCCAAGTCGTTATGACACAGCAGAAGTAATGTTTGTGAAATACATGCTACAGGTCGAATTGCCTGAAAAATTACGCCATATTATTACAGATGAGTTATTTAAAAAGTTTGTATCAAGCGATGAGAAATCTTTTTCAAAAGAGCTTTATATGAGTATTGACCAGATATCATGCCTACAAAGAAACGGTATGTATATCGGCAGTCATGGGTTTGAGCACTATTGGCTCAATTCAATTTCAATTTCAGAAGATGACCAAAGGAAAGAAATTGATTTGTCCCTTAAGTTTTTGAAAGCAATTGGATCTGATTTATCTCGTTGGATTATGTGTTATCCATACGGCGCATACAATGAATCCTTGTTGACTATTCTGAAAGAGCGGAACTGTTCCATTGGGCTTACCACAAAAGTAGGTATTGCAGATTTGGAAAAAGATAATCCTCTGACTCTCCCACGCCTTGATACAAATGATTTACCGAAAAATTCAAATGAATCACCGAACGAGTGGACAATAAAGGCAATAAGTGGCTAACAAGGCGCTGCACCGGACGGATGGATCGCTGCAAAAGACATTCTTTCGGGAGACGAGGTGCCCACATCTTCCGGGGGATCGGTCAAACTGCTCGACAGCACATTATCATCCAATCAGACAGTCTATAATTTTGAGGTTGTAGGACTTCATAATTATTTCGTAGGAAAATTTGGTGTATGGGTGCATAATGCAAGCAAGATACCCCCTTTCAGGATGGCAAGAATTGATGCAAACTTGAGAGAAAACTGAAAAAGCTGGTCGGACAGGCGGATGCAACAAAATTCAGAAGGGCTATAGATAAAGGTGTTGTAGGCCCCCAAAGCCAGTCAGGAATCAAACCCCTTGACTTATCAAGAGGAGGAGGGGTTCCTCCCGGTTATGCATATGAATTAAAAATAGGTGGAAGCGGTCAGCGTCTATTAGGTAAAGTGGTAGGCGGAGAACTTATTTTTGATAAGTTTAAGCGAGGAGGGCTTCATTGATGCCTGAACTGAACTATCCTTTGAATTGATCTGTGTTCTCATTATGGAGGGTATTTGAGCGGCAATAAAAAATCTGGGAAACTTTTTGGTCAGCTATTTATGAGTAAAAAAAAAACAGACCAATATACGATAACTTTTCAAACACTCTCTGAGAATCTTCTGAAACCCTGACATAGATAATCAAAAGAAATGAAAAATCAAATTGAAAAAATAATCCCAATTTCAAAAATAATGCATGATACCAGAGCATTTCTTGAAAAATGCAACTGGGAATTGGAAATTGGCGAACGATTAGTTAAAATTCCAAAGAATGAGAAATTATTTGTTCAGACCAGAGCTTATATTCTTGCAAATGCGCCCGATATATTTTTAGGCAATCACTATGAAGCTGTAGTTTTGCTTGGCTACGAAAAGTCAGATGATAACATCATTCCCAAATATGGTTATTTAAAAATGTATTATGATGAAGAAGGCTGTTTTATAAGTGAAGACAGGTATGATAAATATGGAAAAAGCTAACCCGGCACTGCACCGGACGCAAAAAAGCCTGCGCCGGTGAGCTTTGGCGTTAGGCGGCAATGCACTGCGAATGTAAACTATAAGGGTATAAAAACAATATGTTTGAGTGGATATTATCAAATAAGGAATGGGTTTTTAGCGGAATAGGGGTCTTTGCATTAACTGCAATTAGCTATTTTATGAAAAAGAAACATTCTGTAAAACAAAGTCAGAAATCAGGGCATAATTCTACGAATATCCAAAGTGCGGATGGAATAACAATTAATATTAACTCGGTTGAAAACGATGATACCAATTAATTGGATGAAGAAAGGCTCTGTCAAAGCTAACCAAATACAAATATCAGGAGATAACTCGTATAATATACAGACATCTAAACTAGTCATAAATAAGACCATATATCGTTCTGAGCCTCAAGAGATTTTTGGTGGATATTCAAGTGATAAAGAATATATGAAAAATGTCTTTATTAAAGACATAGTGAAGCTGAATCCGAATCCTGGATTTTACTTTTGGCGTTCTGAAGGTAAAAGCGGTGAACTTAAAGACGCTCTTAATACAATTTATCTTTATCTGAAGAAGCATAAGAGTAAATACCTAATCAATATGTATTATTATTATGGTCTCTATTTTTTGCAAGAAGGATTGTATATTAAGTCAATTAAATACTTTAAAATATTTCTTAAAAATACAGAAGAAAAATTATCTATATATTGGATTTGTCTTATCCATTTAGGCAAAGCGTACTTTTATATAGGAAAATATAAAAATGCCTACGATATATGGCAATATGCAAAGCTACATTCTCAAAGTTTATCAAATGAATTGGCTAATTATAATCTTGCATCAATAGCTTGGCGAGAATATTTAATGAAATACAGTCAAAATTTTACTATTTCAAACAAAATGACGATGAAGAACTTACTCCAAGTTACTGATAAATCAGGAAACTCTCAAATAAAAAATTTTTGGTTTTCTTTGGCATATTCAGAATTTTTTCAAGGGCAAGTTGAAGAAAGTTTAGATTCTATAACTACATTGAAATCAAAGCTAAAAAAAAATTTTAAGCAACCAATGTTTATGATAGCCACATTGCTGTTAGAAGCTCGTGCATTGAGCCTTTTAGGCTTTTCAGAGAAAGAAAATAGTTTGCTCATTTTAGAATCATTAGGAAATCTCAGGATAAATTGGGATTCTCAACTTTTCCTAAATAATTTATGCAAAAATATGACTTATGGTGAGTTGTATAGCAGTTTAAAAAATAATTTAAAATCGTCAAGCACACAATATTTGCTTGAAGAAGCTGATAAATACAGAAAACATTCTGAAGATATTAAATATATTTATAAATACCTATCTATAGAGCATACGCATAAACTCACAGACGGGTTGTAAGGATTAAAAAAAATATGA
>JAOZLU010001092.1 GCA_029934695.1 Desulfobacterales bacterium
AAGTAGCCGCCCACACAGACAATACCACGGGCAAATGAAAGCGTGAGAAAGCAGGTGAAGAGAGACGGCACTAGCCGCTTATCATTCAGTCCATGTATGATTGTCTGAGGCGTATAGGGCAGTTTCCAAGTTTTACCGCGAGCATCAACTCCTCGAAGCACTTCATTATTCAGATCATCGGTTTCAAGATAGAAAGGTATTCTTCTTCCAGAATCATCAATCCCCCAAAAGAAAACGGTTCCGCAATTTTTATGCGATTTCCTTTGTTCTTTATCCATCGGGTCCGTGCCTAACGCAAGCTTTTTCAGGTTCCAACATCCTCTCACACCTTCCAGACCCTCAAGTATATGTCCCCTGAGTACCGGATCAAACATGGCACACCAAGCAAGGCTTTTTGGATTTGATAAATCATATTCTAAAAGCATGGCTGTTATTTTTTCGAGTTCAAGACATACCATATCAGGCACTGTGCTGACTTCGGGAAAAAGTCGTTTCCAGATGCGGCCATTCAAAACTGCCGATTGCTGAGAATAACTTCGCAGTGCCATTACCGAATCCGAGCAATAGTCTTCTTGAAAAATCTGATGAATCGGATCTGCGAGCGTATGAGAGATTTGTTTATCACAAACCATTTTACCAAGTCGTGCCTGAACCCTGATGATCATATCTTGATCAAACGCTTGGGCAACGCTGACTAACCATCTTCTGAGCCTATTCGGAAACACCGGCAACTTTCTCGGCATGACTTCCAAGCCAGTGTGATTGATATTATATAAAAGTAATCCTTGTGGATATGTCAGATTATCAAGCGGAACATTACCGCAGGAAAACACCGGAACCGTCGTACCAGAAGAATTATCAATCATTCTATTAAGAGAGAAAAGCAGGCTGCTTTGGAGAGACTGGGCAAAGTATTCAACCCCAAGATGATTGCTGGTAAGAACAACAGGGTTTGCAGCAAGATCACGCACTGTTTGTTGTGCAACAGATTCTCCGAGAAGCGGTGCCGCATAACGATGTACTGCTTCGAGAAAGTCATCTTGCTGCTGGTAGGATGGTTTAGCTTTGTGAATGAAATTTTGAAGATAGTCAGACAAAGAAACATCACCATATTTGCTTATTGCCTGATTTACAACAGGAAGGTTCTTGCACGCCATGTCAAGATAATATTCCGCCAACGTATGATATTCCTCTTGCTTATATTTCATTATATTCTGCATTGCTGTCAAATTCTCCTTTTTTTTCCTGAAACCTCAGTGTTTCAAGCTAGTTTAGGGGTGCGAAACTTGAGTCACAGTCTTTTTTCCTGAACATCACCAA
>JAOZLU010001093.1 GCA_029934695.1 Desulfobacterales bacterium
TGTTCGATGTTCGATGTTCGATGTTCGATGTTCGATGTTCGATGTTCGATGTTCATCCTTCAGAAAGATGGGGAACAGTCTTCCAGTCAATCCCCAGCAATGTTGCCGCTTCACGGTCAACTTCCAGAGGATTGAACCCCGCAATCAGTTTTCCTGCCGGCGGAGAACATTCCCGGCCTCCCAGATGATAGTCTGCAAGCCCGACCGACGCATCCATCAGAGACAGATCCGGTGTCCGGTATGTGTTCAAATCCGTGATCGCCTGATGAAGATGCTTATGAAACAGTGCCTTTTTCCATACCCCGTTCCCATTGGAATAATGTTTTGGAGGGAGCAGCCCCATCATATTTTTCAAGGTTCCGGTAATGGTCGCCAGAGAATGCGCCTTCAGCACCGGCACGGAAATAATGAAATGGGTAAAAGCGATTTCCGGAAGATATATTTCCGGAAGCGCAGATCTGCTCTCGTCTTTCAGTTTTCTCAGAGGGATGTCATTCAGATCTGCAAGTTGAACATCATGGCGTTTCGCCATGTCTTTGTATCCGAGGATGCGGAATATGTCATCTGTCTCATAAGATGGATCGCCACAGCCTTCCCCGATAACGATATCTGCATCTGAGCAGGCTTTTATATATCTGACAGCCGCCTCACAGCATTCAACTGGAGTTGTCACCGGAAAGGGAGACGCGTTGATCAGGTTCGGCTTGATAAGAATTGAAGATTGTTCTGATAATATTTTTTTTGCGCCCACGGCATCAAGGACCTCTGAAACAGAGTCCTGATAAGATGAAAAGGCGATTGTTGCAAAAGTCATTAACTCCTCCTGACTGGGTGATTTGCATTATGATAGCGTTTTAAAAAAATTCCCTGACCCTGGTCCCGCGGGATTGGCAAATCCAGCAGGCTCGAATTTGCCAATCGTTCGACGGCTCAAATGATCTCGCCGAAGTCTGATCTCACGCCGAAGCCGAGCCGAGCAAGGGGAGGGGATGTCTATGTCCATCCGATGGCGGAAACACTCACGCGAACATTTCCCATTGTTTCCTCTCCGGAGAGTTTCTCCAGGACATTCTCATCCTGCGTGGGAATGAATGTCACCAGTGTGATCCTGTCCAGTCCCAGTTTTTTCGCATAATCCGATGCCTGTCCGACAGCTTCCCTGTGTTCCCTGAGATTCGTGAAGCTTTTCACCTCAATGATGCCTTCTTTGCCGCCGCATCTGAGACGCAGATCCACTCTCCCGTTTCCCGTGGGAAATTCGGGGCTCACCACGCAGTATCTCCCCACCGCCTCCCGGAGCCACGCATACAGGTGAAAAT
>JAOZLU010000553.1:0-2621 GCA_029934695.1 Desulfobacterales bacterium
CAAATCTCAAAAATGTAGAAATGCAGGGTGGGTGCAGCGAAGCGGAACCCACCTTTCCAAATCTCAAAAATGTAGAAATGCAGGGTGGGTGCAGCGAAGCGGAACCCACCTTGCCAAACCTCAAAAATGCAGAAATGCAGGGTGGGTGCAGCGAAGCGGAACCCACCTTGCATTTTCAAATCTCAAATTGCTATTTGATATTTGGCTATTGATATTTGAGAAATGGTGGGTTTCGCTTCGCTACACCCACCCTACATTTTTCTGAATCGTGTTAATTAATTGCAATTTTGTATGGGACACATTGCCAAAGCTTCGCTTTGGCAATTCAGATTGTCAAAGTGAGGCTTTGACAGAAAAATGTTGTCTGAGAGAGAGAAAGTGTTAATCTATGAGTGATAAATCTGTTGTCATCATCGGAGCAGGGCCTGCGGGCCTTACCGCAGCTTATGAAGCCATGAAGCAGGGGATGCGGCCCATTGTCTTTGAAGGAGCGGATATAGTCGGCGGAATCGCACGGACTGAGTCTTATAAAGGCTACAGTTTTGACGTGGGAGGTCACCGTTTTTTCACCAAGATCGAAAAAATCAATGATCTGTGGCAGGAAGTTCTGGGCGATGAGTTTATCAAAGTTCGCCGCATGTCTCGCATCTATTATAATGGGCAATTCTACCACTATCCCCTTCGTCTCTTTAACGCCTTATCCAACTTGGGAATTTTGGAAAGTGCTCTGATCGTGCTGAGTTATTTCAAATCGCAGTTTTGGCCTTATCATGAGGAAGAAACCTTTGAACAGTGGGTCTCCAATCGTTTTGGCAAGCGTCTCTACAATACCTTTTTTAAGACATATACGGAGAAGGTATGGGGCATTCCCTGCAACCAGATCCGGGCGGACTGGGCCGCACAGCGTATCATGGGTCTGTCGCTTATCACGGCGGTTTACAATGCGCTTTTCGGCGTTAAAAAATCAAAGACACTGATTGATGAATTTGATTACCCTTCAGAAGGGCCGGGAATGATGTGGAGGCGTTTTCAGGAAGCGGTTGATAATGGCGGCGGCCAGGTTCTGCTCAATTCAAAGGTTGTCCGCCTGAAGCATGAGAACGGGCGCATTACCGACGCGCTTTATGTCAGGAACGGTAAAACAGAGGAAATTTCCGTCGAACATCTCGTTTCCAGCGCGCCGATAACCACGCTCACGACCATGCTTGATCCCAAGGCCCCGGAGGAAGTTCTTGAGGCTGTCCGCGGCCTCTCTTACCGGGCGTTTATCATTGTGGTGCTTATTATTGACAAAAAGGATTTGTTTCCGGATCAGTGGATATACATCCACAGCCCGGATGCCAAGGTGGGACGCATTCAGAATTTCGGGAACTGGAGTGCGGCCATGGTTCCCGATCCTGAGAAAACGAGCGTGGGCATGGAATATTTCTGTGATGAAGGCGATGAAACCTGGGTCTTGTCCGACGCCGAACTGACAGAGATTGCCTCCCGGGAACTGGCCGGACTGGGGCTGGCCGATACAGATGATATTTCAGACAGTTGCGTGTTGCGGCAACCTAAGGCATACCCGGTTTACGACCAGGACTACAGCAGACACCTCAGCGTGATCCGGGATTTCCTCGGGAGCTTTGAAAACCTTCATACCATTGGCCGTAACGGAATGCATCGCTATAATAACCAGGATCATTCGATGCTTACGGGAATAATGGCGGCTCAGAATATTGCAACAGGGGCGGACCATGATCTGTGGACGGTCAACGAGGAAGAGGAATATCTTGAGCAGGATGCAACTAAAGACGCCAAGCTCGGGGAGCTTATTCCTGAAAAATTCATCAGGCGCGCCTTTGCCCGGATGGACAAGTTGGGCTTCGCGACGGCTGTAGGAACCGTTTCCGGCCTGCTTTTCTTCCTGGCCACCTTATGGCTGGCCATAAAGGGGACTCCATCCGGAAGTCCGGATTTGGGATTTCTTGCTGAATATTTTGTGGGCTATACAGTGTCAGTGAAGGGGGCATTCATCTCGTTTGCCTATACATTCTTCTGGGGCTTTCTGTTCGGCTGGCTCTTTGCCTACCTTAGGAACCTCTTCTTTGCCATTTATATCTATGAGGTGAAAAAGAAAGCTGAACTGCTGTCGCTCAGAGATTTTCTTGATCACTTTTAACCTTCAACTTTCGACTTTTAACTTTTAACTTTTAACTTTATCAAGGATGTTCGGACATGAAATCAAAGGATGAAATCAGACTCAGGGGTAACGGAGAAAAGCTGTTCAGCGGTGTCCTGTGGCTGGACAGCAGTATTCTTGGACTGGCCCTCGGACTGATGTGCGGTCTGGCCATATTTATTGCAACCAACTGGCTCGTACTCAGGGGAGGTGAAAATGTGGGGGCCCATTTGCAGCTTCTGAGCAATTACTTTATCGGGTACAGAGTTTCCTTCATAGGAAGCTTTATCGGATTTGCTTATGGTTTTGCAGTAGGGACACTGAGCGGGGCGCTGGTTGGCTGGATCTACAATAAATTTGTGGCGTTCAGGAATTGACAAGTCCCGGAGGGACTTCTGAAAATAGCCCGGCAATTCATTGCCGGGACCCAATTCCCCGAAATCCTTTGTCCCGTAGG
>JAOZLU010000553.1:2721-4617 GCA_029934695.1 Desulfobacterales bacterium
GACAACTGAGAACAGCCCGGCAATTCATTGTCAGGACCCCCAATTCCCCGAAATCCTTTGTCCCGTAGGGACAACTGAGAACAGCCCGGCAATTCATTGTCAGGACCCCCAATTCCCCGAAATCATTTGTCATTCAAAATTGCCTATGCCTTCAACATTGTCGTGATTGTGTCAGACCTGCGAGGTTTTTCAAACCTCGCAGGTCTTGCGAGCGGGAAACCCGGCTTTTTCTGAAAAAAAACGGCATTCAGTCCACCCATCGGTGGACTGAGTCCCATAAAAAGCTTGCAAAGCAATTTAATCTCTTTTATCTTCTTTTCCATGAACCAGCAAAAATATACAAAACGAATCCATCGGTTAATGAAAATCATTCTGGAAGTCAAAACCCTGCCACGCAGAACAGTGCCCCGGTTGATTGATGAACTGGGAGTCAGCAAATCCCAATATTATAAGGATAAGGATACACTTGCTGAGATGGGCTTTGTCTTTGGGTATGACCGAAAACTGGGAAAACTTGTGATTCATCAGGACAGCACCCTGCCCATCGGAAATCTGAGTCTGAGCGAGCAGTTGGCCTTGATTATGGCCCTGCGTCATTTATCCGCGGCAGGAGATTATACGCTGACTTATGAAGGATTTAACGCGGCAAGAAAACTGGCCATGGAACTGCCTGAACCATTTATGGAATCCATTTTTGATGACCTTGTACTCAAAGAAGGTTTCGGATGCAAACCGAAAATAATGGAGGCGATTCAAACGGCAATTGAGAAAAGCTATCAGGTGGAACTCCTGTACCAAAGGCCGGAACAGGATGAACCCCGTTCGGAGGTGATGGACCCCTATCATCTTTTTTTTCGGCGCCGGGCAATGTATGTGGAGGGCTATTCTTGGACGGAAGACGCTATTCGAACATATCGGATCCAGCGTATTCACCAAGTGACATTCAAGTCCAGGGAATTTGCCATAAAAGAGGGATATGATTTTGGAAAACGCTACAGAAATGCATTTTCAGCTTACGGCGGTGAGACAACAGAGCATGTAACAATCCTCTTTAACAGAGAAATCCGGCCTTTTATCGAAGAGTCAATGTGGCATCACACCCAGAAAACCACACGTCAGAGTGACGGATCCATCATTTTCGAGGTAGATGTTTATTATCCGCGGGAAGTGATGTGGTGGTCCTTTCGCTGGAGAGCAGGGGCCGAAATTCTGGAGCCGGAATGGTTGCGGCAAGAGGCAATACAAAATTTAAAGGACATGTGCAAAGTTTATGAAATGAGCGTGGCAAACTGAAACACGAGAGGACTTTTCACTTTTTACTTTCAACTGGTGAATATATGAACACAAAAAAAGATATTATTGTCCTGGGGTCGCTGTTGCATGATATTGGAAAATTCATGGAACGGGCGAAAATTTCATACCCTCATGAACAATTTGACAATGCAGAGGAACAAGTGACGGCGTTCACCGCCAAACAATATGTTCCGGTTCCTCCGATTCAATGGATTATTGATCAGGCAGAGCGATTGGCCGCGGGCATACCCGAATGCAAAGAATCTGAAATTGGCGGCAAAGAGGAAAGCCTTTATCCGATAGTGGAGACAGTCGCTCTTGAACAAGAAGGGAGCAGAACAGTCCGTTTGATCACAGCAAGACCACTGGAGTCAAAAAGGCTGAAAGGAGGATTTGACACACTGATTCCGCATATCCGATATTATCTTCTCGACAAACCGGATGAGTCGGTAAAGATAGACGCGGAGAGAGTGGTGGTTTACAGGCTGAACCATACCGGCTTTCTGCCTGAAAACATGGGTGCCAATGCCTTTGGATAAGAAGAGAAGGGGGATAAAGATGAAACTTAAAGTCGTGTTTGAACTGGCAGAAGAAGGAGGATAC
>JAOZLU010000554.1:0-2454 GCA_029934695.1 Desulfobacterales bacterium
CATCCAACATCAAACATCCAACATCAAACATCAAACATCCAACATCAAACATCCAACATCAGGAGTTCAGGCGCGGGGTTTTGAAAATCATCAGGACGATTCCCCCCACCAGCAGCACTGAAACCAGTGCCAGCGAGGGAAATACAAGTTCGATTCCCCAGCTCATCTTAATAGCTCCCACCATTTTCACAGCCAGGGACCCGATGCCGAAGGTCAGAATGAATTTGGCGCCATACGCAATACTGTGGAATTTTTTCGGAGTGAATTTGGCCACCAGCGTGTTTTCAATGGGCTGCATTCCCAACAAAAAGAAAAAATAAATCATTGCCAGAGCGACCAGAGGCAAGTCTGTTGCAAAGGCCATCAAAAATGCTGCGGGAATCGTTATGCAGTGGAACACAAGGTAAGACCGTTTCAGTTCAAATCGCTCTGCTATATGTCCGCCCGCGTATTGGCCTAGCATTCCCATCACATAAATGACAGAGGTGACAGATGTTGCAACAACATTTTTGGAAAGACTGGCACTTCCCAAAGATGAAAGCCATTGGAAAATTTCCTGATTTCTGATCTCAAAATATGCAGGCAGAGTGACTGTTGCGCCCCTATAGACGATTCCGCCCAGCATCATTATTATTAGCAATATGACAAAAGAGCGGATGGATTCGTTCCCATCCCCGGATTTTGCCTGGGTTGAAAAATGGGGATCGGATTTTGGGCACAGGAACATCAGGGCCACACCGACAAAATTCAGCCCTCCCAAGGTCAGGTAAACTGCCTGGGGCCCCCAGAGCCAGTTGAGTATTCCGGCCAAAAGAGGTGCGGCTGCAAGCCCCAGGTTTCCGAACATTCCATTATAGGCCATTCCCAAGCTGACGCGCTCTATTTCCTTTGAAATCCAGCCCAGGCCCGCGGGATGGTAAATGCCGGAAAAAAATCCGATTGCCGCCAGGGATAAGGCAAAGCCTGAGGGTGAATCAATCCAGAAAGCCGCGCACAGACCGCTCAGGCCGGCTCCCAGATGGAAAAGCATTAGCAGCGGTGCGGCCCCCCATCGGTCCGCGGCCATTCCCCATGGGAGCGCGGTAAGGCCGAACAGAAGATACATCCAGAAAGAAAGTCCCAGCACATCTGCCATATCCATGTTCAGTCGGCCGGTCAGAGGCAGGAGCACGGCCGGAAAGACCAGCATGTTGAAGTGACTCATAAAATGGCCGAAGCAGGTGACAGTCAGGATACGGCGTTCCCTATCGTTTATTTCAGGTACAGCTTCTTTATCTTGCATAATTATTGATACCATTCCAAAATGCTCGTCCCAAAACGCTCGCCCAAAACGCTCGCCTGGGATTGCCAAATCCCAGGCATTTCCCCAAAACGCTCGCCTGGGATTGCCAAATCCCAGGCATTCCCGGGGATTTTGCAATCCCCGGGAGCGGTCGAAATACTAAAAAAGCCCTCATGACTGAACACGAGGGCTTCTTTTGAATTCAAAATTCGGGATTATTCCTGATTTCCGAATTCCCATTTACCCTTTAAGAGAAAATTTATCCGCAATCACATTGTAATATGCGTTTTCCGATACAGATCCCCAGATGCCGACCTGCTCTTTGAATTTTTTGAAGGCCTCATGAACCTTTCTGGACGCTTTATCCTTTTCTGCTTCTTCTTCCAATGTTTCTTTGGCAAGTTTCCGCAGTGATTCAAGCAGTTCGTCCGGAAATTTAACCAGATTCACCTTATGTTTGGTAATGAGTTCCTGAAGGGCCGCGCCGTTTCCCGCCTCAAACTCACTCAGGCTCCACATATTCGTTTCCATTGCCACTGCATCTATGATGGCCTGAAGGTCTTTGGGAAGAGAGTCGTAAGCTTTTTTGTTGAACATGACTTCCATGCAGGCCCCCGGCTCATGCCATCCCGGATAGTAATAATACTTGGCAGCCTTGTAAAACCCCATCCGCAGATCATGCATGGGCCCGACCCACTCGGTCGCGTCAATCACACCACGCTCCAGAGAAGTGAAAATCTCAGCCCCGGGAAGCAGGACAACAGTTCCGCCGGCTTTGGAAATGACCTTGCCCCCAAGTCCGGGGATACGCATTTTCAATCCCTTGTAATCAGCAATTGTTTCCATCTTTTTCCGGAACCAGCCGCCCATCTGAACCCCTGTATTGCCTTGAGGCCTGGGAACCAGATTGAAAGGTGCATAGACTTCTTCCCACAGTTTCAGACCGCCCCCGCTATAGAACCAGGCATTAATGCCCTGGGGATTGAGCCCGAAGGGAACTGCCGCAAACCACTGGGCTGCAGGCACCTTCCCGGCCCAGTAATAGGATGCGCCGCTGCCGACCTGTACGGTCCCCTGGGAAACAGCATCAAAAACTCCCAGAGGAGGCACAAGCTCTCCGCCGGCAAAAACCTTAATCTTCAGTCGCCCGCCGCTGACTTCTCCCACGCGTC
>JAOZLU010000554.1:2554-4613 GCA_029934695.1 Desulfobacterales bacterium
CCGCCGGCAAAAACCTTAATCTTCAGTCGCCCGCCGCTGACTTCTCCCACGCGTCTGGCAAATCTTTCAGCACCGGTCTGGAGGATCGGAAGATTGGGGGGCCAGGTGGTTACCATTTTCCAGTTATAGGTTTTTTCTTTGGCCAGAACTGACGGTGCCGCCAGTGCTGTCCCGGCAACTGCCGTAGCAGCAGCAACACCTGTTTTCTTCAAAAAATCACGTCTTTCCATTAAATTAGCTCCTTTCTCAAGAGGGGTAAGAGGTAAGGGGTAAGAGGTATTTCACCCCTCACCTTCATTCAAAAAACGATTTCCGGCAGCCAAGTGACAAGCCTCGGAAAAAATATCACGATCAGAAGGCCGATAAGCTGAAATATCACAAAGGGAATAATGCCCCTGTAAATATCACCGGTTTTTATTTCGGAAGGGGCGACGGCCTTGAGATAAAAGAGGGAAAAGCCAAAGGGCGGTGTCATAAAAGAGGTCTGAAGATTAACTGCAATAAGGATGCAGAACCAGACCGGGTCAAAACCGAATTCGATCATTATCGGGGCCAGCACCGGCACATGAATAAAGGTGATTTCGATAAAGTCAAGAAAAAAACCGATGACAAAAATAATGCCCATGACCACGGCCAGGACAAACCATTTGCCATGTGCCTCTGAAAGACCGCCCAGAAATTCTCTCACCAGTTCATCACCTCCCAAGCCCCGAAATACCAGGCCAAAAGCGGCAGCACCCACAAGAATGATAAAAACCATGCATGTCAGCTGCATGGTGGAATGCATCACTTCATTCAGGATTTTCATGGTGAATTTCCGATTGGCGACAGTCAGTATTGTTGCGCCCACTGCACCCACTGCCGCGGCTTCTGTGGGCGAGGCAATTCCGGCAAAGATCGAGCCGAGGACTGCCACCATCAGGAAAAGCGGAGGGAATAAGGCCCTGATTATTTTTTTGAATAATATTTTCGGGGTCAGGGCATCCAGTTCTGCTCTGGGAAGTGCGGGCGCCCTGTCCGGCCATATCATCGCTGCAATAAATATATAAAGGATGTAAAGCCCCACAAGAACCATTCCGGGCAGGACAGCTCCCATAAACAGGTCTCCCACCGGAACGCCGACAATGTCGCCGATGAGGACCAGCACAATACTGGGCGGGATAATCTGTCCCAATGTTCCGGATGCGGCAACCGTGCCAGTGGCCAATTCCTTCTGATAACCCCGTTTGAGCATGGTGGGTACGGCCAGAAGCCCCATGGTGACCACTGTGGCACCTACAATACCGGTTGAGGCACCCAGCAATGCGCCCACAATCACCACAGAAATCGCCAGTCCGCCTCTGATCCGGCCAAAAAGAAGTCCCATGGTGTCCAAGAGTTCTTCAGCCAGGCCGGAGCGTTCCAGCATGACCCCCATGAAAACAAAAAGCGGAACCGCCATCAGGGTGACATTGGTCATAACACCCCATATCCGGAGGGGCAGCAGGTTGAAAAAACCCCATCCGAATCCGATCAGCCCGAAGCAGAGGGCTGTACCCATCAGGGTAAATGTCACTGGAAATCCTGCCATCAGCAAAATAGTCAGGGCCAAAAACATCCATGCAGGTAAATATTCCATTATAATAAACCTTTCTGATAAGTTGCCCTGACAGTCCAAAGTGCTCGTATAAAAGATTATAAGCGGTTGTGACTGCCAAGTAAGTTACTGCATACAGTTGTAAGGGTGAATGAATTGTGAATGGTGGGTTTCGCTTCACCCTACATTATTTGTGAGCCCTGGCTGAAATATCGTAGCCAATATAACACGGGTACTTGATTCTTCGATTATCGTGTATTTGTCAAGCGTTATTTTTTCTTTTTCATATTTGAATATGTTCAGAAATCCGTAATAACTTTCAGAAGACTGTTCCTAATAAAGATTGCAATTTTTTTTTTCTCTTTATATAATATAAGACAAATAATATTCGGAGGATGATAATGTCAAAAAAATCAGAGACTTCTTGAAAAACAAAGTGTGATAAATTTTAATTTGTTGTGGGTACATAAAAAATATCACACA
>JAOZLU010000555.1 GCA_029934695.1 Desulfobacterales bacterium
AACATCAAACATCGAACATCAAACATCGAACATCGAACATCAAGGAATACAATATGTCAGATGAATTATCAGCTTCCTTTCACAATTGGCTCGTTGACCTGCGGCATCAGTTTCATCAGTTCCCGGAATTGCAATACAGAGAAGAAAAAACAGGGGCCAAAATTTGCGAAGTCCTTGAATCACTCAGCGTCCCTTTTCAAACCCGGGTGGCAAAGACCGGAATCGTAGCCAGACTCACATCAAATCGCAAAGGTCCTGTTGTGGCCTTTCGCGCGGATATGGATGCTCTGCCGCTGGACGAAGCCAACAATGTCCCTTATAAATCGCAATGTCGGGGGATCATGCATGCCTGCGGACATGACGCCCATATTACCATTGCTCTTGGCATTATACGATGGCTTTTGGAAAACAACTGGCCCCAAAAGGGTTCGGGCGAAATTCTCTTTATTTTTCAACCTGCGGAAGAGGGTGGCGCAGGCGCAAAAGCAATGCTGGAAACCGGCATTTTCAAAGCGGAACCGGTGGAAGCTGTTTTTGCCGGCCATGTATATCCTGATCTTCCTGTGGGAGATGTGGGCATCGCTCCGGAAGTTGCCCACGCGGCCACCAATGAAATCATCATTCGTCTGAAAGGCAAAGGGGGACACGGTGCTTACCCGCATCAATGCAATGATCCCATTGTCGCCGGAGCTTATCTCGTAACGCAGCTTCAGACGATCATCAGCCGGAACCTTCCGCCCCTTGAAAGCGCAGTGCTTACCATTGGTCGTTTTCATGCCGGAACAGCATCAAATATCATCCCTGAAGAAGCCTTGCTGGAAGGCACACTTCGAACCCTCAATCCGGTTGTCCGCAGGCAAATCTTAACACGCCTTGAAGAAGTGGTCAGAGGCGTGGAAAGTGCCTTTGATATTTCTTCAACGATTGAGACTTCCAAAGGGTATCCCATGTTGGTCAATAATCCCGATCTGGCAAATTATGTCAGGAACTGTGCAGGAGAACTTCTCGGCTCCGACCATGTCCATCTCCGAAAACCCAGTATGGGAGCCGAGGACTTTTCCTATTTTTGCCAAAAATGGGGCGGGGTAATGGCAAACCTCGGCTGCAGCGACCCGGAAAAAGGTTTTCAGCACGGCCTCCATTCCCCCCATTTTGATATTGATGAACGTGTGCTGGATATAGGCGTCCGCCTCTTCGTGCATGTCCTGATGCGGTACAGTGACCAGTGAACAAATCAACTTTTTCACTCACAATTAACCACAAAAAACTCCACACGCCGGTCAATTGCGTCATGCTCATCATCTGTTCCGGTTCCTTTGATATTTTCCGTGAAACCTTTGCCGATGGCTTTGGATCGTTGGAACACTTCAGGAAAATAAGGCTGCATGAGTTCCTGAATCCTGCGCGCCCTTTTCAGGGAAAGCCCTGTATTATACCCTTCTGTTCCGGTACGGCTGCAATGCCCTGCAATGCGGAGGCAATACAGACTGTTGTTAAAATATCTGCCGATCTGACGCAACCAGACATCATACTGTTTCTTTAAATCCGGATCTCTCCAAAATTTCATTGAATTCACATCAAACAGGAATTTTACAGTCAGGCTCTTATTTTTTTCCACGCTGATGGACAGCAGCTTGGCAAATGCTCCCTCTGCCAAGTCCATGCGGCCCAGTCTTCGGTAAGTGCTGTACATGCCGGCATAAGTCTTCATCAGTTTTCCGTCAGGCAGTTCTGACACCATTTTCAATAAAGTCAGTGCTGCTTCATAATCTTTTTGGTCATAAGCTGTTTCCGCTTCCACAAGCATGGCCATCGTTTCCAATGAATTGTAGTAATCTCTGTCTGCGAGTGTGCCGACCTGGCTGGTGGCAATTGCAATAGAACCTTCCACCGGAGGGTCTTTGAGATACATGGGGCTGTCTTGATAAATTTGTGTGGGTGTATAGTCCAAGTTCTGATCTGAAATTCGGACATCTGAACGTCCGATGAGCTTACCTGTCTTTAAATCTGTCACTGACGCGGAAACATGATAATATTTTTTACCTGACGTTGTATCATCAGATTGGTACAAATCAAGGCGAATCGTCCCGTTCATAACATAATCTGCATCGCGCAGATTCTCTGATGTCACTCTGTTCAAGTCAAAATATTTAAAATTCCGCTTACTTTCTTTAACAATAATTTTTTCGATACTCCTGCTGACCTTGAGGATTTCCTTACTGTTCGCATCTATAAAAGGGTCAATCACAATGGACCGTTTTCGGAAGAAAAAAATGCGATTTTTTTCCACCTGCGTCATTAAGTTGTTAGTCAAGAAACGAATCGCTGCCCTGAACGTATTATGCTCCTGCGTGAGCCGGCTCGGTTGAACCTGTGTCCTTATGCACGAAAACAGCAACATGGTGACTGCCAAAAAAGTTATGAATACAGTAAATTGTCTGGTGTGAGGCATGTTTTTATATCCTATTTTGAAATGTGATATCTGAATAGTTCCCCAGCCGGATTAAATCCGGCAGGGGTTCGGATTTGCCAATCCGAACCGAGCGCGGCGGGGATGTCCTGCTTCTGGCGGATTGCCCTGCTTCTGGCGGATTGCCCTGCTTCTGGCGGATTGCCCTGCTTCTGGCGGATTGCCCTGCTTCTGCCGGATTGCCAAATCCGGCAGGCGGGGTTCGGATTTGCCAATCCGAACCGAGCGCGGCGGGGATGCCCTGCTCCTGCCGGATTGCCAAATCCGGCAGGGTTCGGATTTGCCAATCCGAACCGGGCGCGGCGGGGGATACCCTGCTTCTGCCAGGATGTTTCTATTGACCTTCCTGCTGATTAAACCCTGTGCCCAGAGACATATCTGTAAGGTCTTCGGTCGTCTGATATGTTTTGCGGGTTTGCACAGATACCTTGGGGCGCGTTTTTTTTGAACGCGGTTTTTCCAATTCTGCCAGACGGTTTTTCAATCCGTTCAGGTCAGAAGATCGGGAATTCATCCGCTCCAAGCCTGCCACATACTGACGAGCTTTTTTCAGACGCCCGGCGCGCAGTGCCTTGTTCGTCCACAGGACATACTGCCTCTCCATTTTTTGCAATCCTGTATAAGCTTCTGTATTGTCGGGGTCCAGTCTGAGTACCTCCCGGTAACAGGCTAAGGCAGTATCATTGCCCGTTGTCAGGCGTTTGGCCTTGATATGCTTCTGACATTGATTCAGGAGTGCCATAATCCGGGAATCAGGGGCTTGAATTATGACACCGGCGTTTTCAATTTTGGCATCAGGCGTTTTCTTTCTGACTTCGATATCAAGGGGTTCAATTTTGGCATTGGAACCAACAATTGTGTCAGTCGTGGCATCCGGCGGAGGTTCGATTTTGGCTTCGACATCGGAACCCGTCACAGACTGCTCTGCATCGTTTTCTTTGGGAGCCTCTGATCCTGCAATTTCCTGTCTGAGTGCGGCCAGATCAGAGGATTCGGGGTTAACTACCTCCAAGCCTTCCAGATACTGGCTGACTTTGTCCAAGTTACCAATTTGCAAAGCCTTTTTTGCCCACATCACATATTCCATTTCAATATTTTGCAGACCTGCACGCGCTTGGGCATTATGAGGTTCCAGTCTGAGTACTTCCCTGTAGCAGTTCAGGGCTGTTCCCTTCTTGCCGGTGGTCAGACGTTTGGCTTTAAGGTGCTCCTGACATTGACTCAGGAGTTCGGAAACACGAATCTTGGAAACTTCGGTTTTGACTGTGGTGCTGACATTTTCCTGAAGCAGGTCCATGAAGTCGGGAGGCTTTTTCAGGGTACCTTCAGAAGGGGCGTTGATATAATTTGCTGTCATAAAAACTGTCAGCACACTGCCCAACACGCTACTTACTATGAATTTCATTCCCCTTCTTTTTCTTTTCTTCTTTTTCACCCGGCCAATGGAAAGGGTGGGAGCAGACGGGGGAGCAACAGGGGGCAATGATGAAACCGGGGGTTCCGTCTGAACTTCCCGTTTCAATCTTTCCAGACAGGCGTCATACTCTTCTCCAAGTTTTTGCCTGTCTTTCTCAGGAATATTCTCAAAATCAATGTCAGCACACCAACAGGTGTAAGTATCTTTTTTTTCAAGTTGAAACCAGGAGAGTTGTTTCGCCCCTCGAAACAGCCTGATAAAATAATCATACTGATCTTCAGAGAGATAATATCTTTTCAGGGCCATAAATATCTCCTTGTTTTAAATAATTTTAATCTGTCAAGCCCGATATAGCTTTTAACAAAAAGATTGTCCGGTAACTTCTTGCCGGACGGGGTTTGCAACCCCGTCCGCAATGTTCTGTCAGTCCCCGCCCAACCCTGCCGGACGGGGTTTGCAACCCCGTCCGCAATGTTCTGTCAGCCCTGCCGGACGGGGTTTGCAACCCCGTCCGCAATGTTCTGTCAGTCCCCGCCCAACCCTGCCGGACGGGGTTTGCAACCTCGTCCGCAATGTTCTGTCAGTCCCCGCCCTTTCCCATGCCGGACGGGGTTCTTGCCGGGGTTGCGTGAGGGGAGGCTCAGAATATGCGTTACGAGGCAGAGCCTCGTAACGAGAACTAAACCGCTTCAGCCATTGCATATATCTGTGCAA
>JAOZLU010001094.1 GCA_029934695.1 Desulfobacterales bacterium
CAATCCACTCGCCGTGACAGGGGCGGAGGTCTTCCCGAAGACGCTTGCCGATGGGACTGTCGTCTATCTTCCGGGAGATGCGGACCGGGATGATTTCAACGACTTGATTTTTTCCCTCATTTTTTCCCTCGCGGAAATAAACAAGGTCACCGTTATTGATCGTACCATTCTCAGGGAGAAGGGTCTGAAATGCAGGCGGTGTTTCCTGGCGTTTCGTATTTTCACGATATTCCTTTAAAAGAATTTTGAATTTTTCAACAGCAAGATCGGCGACAGGAAATTCCGCTCCGTCTTTTTTCAAAAAAATCCGCTCACATCGCTTGGTCATGCTGTAGGTATAACCTTCCTGGGAATTATTTTTACCTTTCTCAGAACAGGCGAACTCTGGCCTGATACGCTTTCTGAGGCAGTCTCTGTCCTGATTTTCTCCGCACCGAACCGTTTCTTCTTTAAGTGATAAAACATTATGAAGCACACAGTTCATATTCGGCGGGGCAGATCCCAGGCCGGGAGTAAAAGCTTTCTCTTTTTCCATTTTATTCGGCCCGGTAATCTTGAGATATCCTTTCCTTTTCTGAAATACATCCGCCTTTTTATATCCTTTTTTATTTGACGAAGGCGTTGCCACAAACATAAAGGACTCTTCTTCTTCAGGGTTTCCCCTGTGCTTGATTATGTTATACTGAGCCGATCTGCCGAAAACCAAGTGTTCCCTGTTTCCTTTGACCAACGACAGCAGTCGCCGGTCTGTGGGAGTCGGATGGCTGTAGTAAGGAACTCCTTTATCAAATTTTTCAGCATATTCCAGAATCATCGAGCCAAATTCCTGAGCGTTTCTTTTTCCGATTGTCTTATGAAGAGTGCTGATAAAACTCTTGCCGTTCTTATATTTTCTTCCAACCAAGGAGCTTAACTTATTGAAAATAAAACCATGAATCCCTTTATTGCCCAATGCATTCAAAGCGGATTGGGTGAAAGTAAGCTTTGTTTCCCATTGGAAATACTCTTGCTGGTCCTCAGTATCAGGATAATTGCAATTATCATAAAACGGATACCGGACCTCATCCATTTCCTCTACCCGAAAGCCCCCCTTACCATCAGAAACAACCAGACCGGGTTTGAAAGTCTCCTGGTTATCCTTGTCCGCCGCCATTCGCCACGACAGCCGATATTTTTCATCAAATATCCGGAAACAGGAATTGGTGACTGCCTCATAAACCGAACTGACCATTCCCCTGATCTCAGACCCGGGAAGCATAATATCTCCGTTGACAGAAAAAAACGCATAGCTTTCATGGCCTTCAACACCTGTCT
>JAOZLU010000556.1 GCA_029934695.1 Desulfobacterales bacterium
CAGAGAACACAGAGGAGCCTTTCTTTTCTTTGTGATCTTTGTGCCTTTGTGTGGGGTCATAAAAATATTTCACACAGAGCCACAGAGAACTTTTTTTTCAGACACCCCATTCATCATCTTTTATCACCAAAAAATGATAATATCAAACATTTTCAGCTTTGGGATTGATTTCATAATTTTCTTTTGTTAAACTGTGAAATTTACATTATCAGAGTAGAACATTTGAATTTACAAAATTTGAAAAATGCAGGGAATTATATTTTTAAGGAGGTTTTATGTTTAAAATCGTAAGACGGGAAGAGATGGCTGAAGGCACAGTAATACTGAATGAAATTGAAGCACCGCTGATTGCCCGCAAAGCAGAGCCTGGCCAGTTTGTCATCCTGAAGGCCAATGAAAACGGAGAGCGCATTCCCCTGACCATGGCTGAAACCGATCCTGAAAAAGGAACGGTGACAGTGATTTACATGATCGTGGGCAAATCCACAGCCCTTTTCAGAGATTTGAAGGTTGGCGAAGGGTATCAGGATGTTATCGGGCCTCTCGGCAAACCGACCCATCTGGAAAATGTGGGCAAAGTGGTATGTGTCGGCGGCGGCACTGGGGTCGCTGTTTTACACCCAATCACCCGGGGCCTCAAAGATGTCGGAAACAACGTCACCTGCATTATCGGGGCCAGAAACAAGGGCCTGCTCATCCTGGAAGATCAGATGAAGGCTGCTTCCCATGATCTCAGGGTATGTACGGACGACGGATCTTACGGTCATCACGGATTTGTGACGGAAGTTCTGAAGGAAGTCCTGGAAAATGACAAGGACATCAAGCTTGCTGTCGCCATCGGCCCAGTACCCATGATGAAATTTGTATCCAAGATGACAAAGGAATATAATGTTAAAACCATCGTGAGTCTGAACCCGATCATGGTTGACGGCACTGGCATGTGCGGCGGGTGCCGGGTCTCCGTGGGCGGTCAGACACAGTTTGCATGTGTTGACGGCCCGGAATTCGACGGGCACAAGGTGGATTATGACGAGCTGATGAACCGTCTCCAGGCATATTGTGAGGATGAGAAAAAGTGCTATGACGAATATTGCACATTGGAAAACGCATAACCGGTGATCAGTGGTCAGAAAACAAACAGCAAACGATAAACGATGAATCATCACTGATAACTGATAACTGACAAATTAAGGAGCGAAGATGATGATGTTCCGCCCGCTTACGCAGCGATGGAAATTTCAAGGGCAAGTTCATCCCTCATCCTTCATCCGTATAATTTACATTGAGGAGGATATTGTGGCAGAAAAAAAAGCGAAAAAAGAGAAGATACCGAGACAGCCGATGCCGGAACAGGAACCGGATGTCAGGAAAAGGAATTTTGAAGAGGTCCCGATTGGGTACAGTGCTGAAACGGCGATGAAAGAGGCTGAAAGATGTCTGCAATGCAAAAAGCCTGCCTGTGTGGCCGGCTGTCCTGTGGAAGTTGACATACCCGGTTTTATCGGCCTCATCAAAGACGGGGATTTCACCGGGGCCATCAGAAACCTGTGGTCAAAGAACAGCCTTCCCGCGGTTTGCGGCAGGGTCTGTCCCCAGGAAATACAGTGCGAAGGATTATGCATTGTCGGCAAAAAAGATGCACCGCTCGCCATCGGCAATTTGGAAAGATTTGCCGCGGATTATGAGCGGAACAACGGCACCGGCGAGCTGCCTCCCAAACAGAAATCCACCGGAAAGAAAATTGCCGTTGTCGGCTCCGGACCTTCCGGCCTGACCGTTGCCGGGGACCTTATTGCCAAAGGACATGATGTGACCGTTCTGGAAGCCTTCCACAAGCCGGGCGGCGTTCTGGTCTATGGCATTCCTGAATTCAGGCTGCCCAAGGATATCGTTTTCTCTGAGGTCAATTTTCTGGAAAGGCTGGGCGTGAATGTTGAATGTAACGCTGTCGTGGGAAGAACAGTGTCGCTGGACGAACTTTTCGAGGAAGGATATGACGCCATTTATCTCGGCGTGGGCGCAGGCCTGCCCAGATTCATGAATGTTCCGGGAGAAAATCTTATCGGTATTTTGTCTGCCAACGAATATCTGACCCGCGCCAATCTGATGAAGGCATATCTCTTTCCTGAAGTGGATACCCCCATTCCCATAGGAAAAGACGTGGTGGTGCTGGGCGCGGGAAATGTGGCCATGGACTCGGCCCGGACAGCCATGCGTCTCGGCGCGGACAGGGTCCGCATTGTCTATCGCCGCTCAAGAGAGGAGATGCCTGCGAGGGGTGCGGAAATTCACCATGCGGAAGAGGAGGGCATTGAATTTTTTCTTCTCACCAATCCGACAAAATTTATGGGGAACGACGCAGGACGGCTCACCAGCATGGAATGCCTGAAGATGGAACTTGGCGAACCAGATGACTCAGGCCGGCGCAGACCTGTGCCCATGGAAGGATCTGAGTTTGACATGGACTGTGACCTGGTTATTGTTGCCGTGGGTTCAGGAGCCAACCCGCTGCTCACCCAGTCAACGCCGGACATGGCTCTCAATAAATGGGGGTATATCGA
The DNA here is from genome assembly GCA_029934695.1 of Desulfobacterales bacterium. Classification (GTDB taxonomy): domain Bacteria; phylum Desulfobacterota; class Desulfobacteria; order Desulfobacterales; family 4be13; genus JAOZLU01. The sequence continues at coordinate 2,562 of JAOZLU010000556.1, forward strand.
AGCAGATCCTGAAACCGGCAAAACCACCAAGAAAGGGGTATGGGCAGGCGGAGATATCGTCACCGGTGCCGCAACCGTGATCCTGGCCATGGGAGCGGGGAGAAAAGCTGCTGACTCCATCCATGATTACCTTACCTGGGGCTGGTAATCTGTCTCTGAAAAAAATTCACAACTCGTTACGAGGCTCCGCCTCGTAACGCATGTGGTCAGGGATTCATAAGCATGTCTGGCAAAGGGGAGATTGTCGGCGATCACGCGCCTTGTCCTCCCTTCAGGGTGCTTTCGCTTTCGCTTTCAGCCGAGGGATTGATCCCCCGGCGACAGCTAAACCCAACAATAGCTCCAAGGCATGAGAAGAAAAGAAGGCTCTGAGTTTGCTGAAATCGGAAAAATTCTTCTTTTTGCCTTCACGGGCCTGTTTCAGAGCGTCTTTCTATCCTTTGTCAAAGTCGTTGGTGTTGATCATTTTTGATTAAACTCTTTCCAAGGTCATTATATGCTTCGATCAGTGCAGTCAGTGCATCTGTGACGTTCGGTATTACCTCTTTTAAGTACCTGTGCAAAAGTTTTGTAACATTTTTATGGGGTTTAATTCTGAATTTCTCTGCCGGACGGGGTATCCTCTGCCGGACGGGGTTTGCAACCCCGTCCGCAATATTTTGTCAATCCCTGACAGCAAATGTTTCGGACGGGGTATCCTCTGCCGGACGGGGTTTGCAACCCCGTCCGGCAATCGTTTCCATCACCTTCTTAAATCCGGGCATGGCATTTATAATGGTTTCATCATTCACACAAAAGGCAATCCTGAAATGCCCGGGACCGCCAAAGCCGCTCCCGGGAACTGCCAGGATCAGTTCTTCCTGAAGTGCCCTGACAAATTTTACGTCATCAGGAACAGGGGTTCTGGGAAAGAGATAAAACGCGCCGGGCGGTGTCACAAACTCATACCCGCAATCTGCAAGCCCTTCGCACAGCAGCTTCCTTTTTCTGGCGTATTCGGATATGTCCACGCTCATTCCCTGAATACACGCGACTACTCGTTGCATCAGGGCTGGTGCGTTGACAAACCCGAGAATCCTGTTGGAAAGTGCCATGCCTGCCAGAAGATCATTCTTAAAGGTGGCCCTGGGATTCACCGCAGCAAACCCCATGCGCTCTCCCGGAATGGAGATATCTTTTGAATAGGAGGACGCAACAATACTCTCGTTGTAACATGCAAATATGCTGGGAACCACTGTCCCGTCATAGATGATCTTGCGGTAGGGTTCGTCCGACAAAAGATAGATGGTCTGATTCAGTTCCTTACTTTTTTTTTCCAGAAGCGATCCGAGTTCTCTGAGGCTTTCTTCTGAATAAACCTGGCCGGTGGGGTTGTTCGGGGAATTGACCAGCACGGCCCGGGTCTTTCCCGTGATCTCAGAGGCAATGGCCCCGATGTCCAAGGTGAAATCCGGGTTTGTCGGCACTGTCTTGAGGATGCCGCCGTGATTATCCGCGTAAAAACCGTATTCGACAAAATAAGGCGCGGGTGCAATGATTTCATCTCCCGGATCAAGCAGGGTTTTCAGGATGATATTCAGTGCACCTGCCGCACCGCAGGTCATAATCACCTCTTTTGCCGAGACATCTGCCTGCTGTTCCTCAGAAAGATATTCTGCTATGGATTTGCAAACCTGGGGGTACCCGGTATTGGGCATATAACAGTGATCCCCCAGTCCGCACGAAGTCACCGTGTCCCTGAGAATTTCGCTGAACTTTTCCGGGGGCGGAAGATTCGGATTTCCCAAGCTGAAATCATATACATTTTCAGCCCCATGTTCTGCTTTGAGGCGTGCTCCCTCTTCAAACATCTTCCGTATCCAAGAGGATTTGGATATGATGGCTTCAATTTTTTTTGCTATTGTCATAAAATTACAAACCTCCGAATAAAAAACCAAAATACAAAAAACAAATATCAAATACCAAATAAATATCAAACATCAAACATCTGACATCAAACATCAAACATCTGACATCAAACATCAAA
>JAOZLU010000557.1 GCA_029934695.1 Desulfobacterales bacterium
CCTTCGGCAAGCTCAGGGGCCGCCTTCGGCAAGCTCAGGCTCCCTTGAATCTGTTATAATCAGAATCTTTATACTCCCTGAATCCGGAAATCAAATCCTTAAAGCATTTTGGCTTGTATTGCCTGAAACTTTCCTCATCCACAAACACATAATCATAATGAATATCAGATTGTGCTTTGTTAATATCCGCACACCATTCACGCAATCTTTTCATCTTTAATGGCACATCAATATCTTCAAGTCCTTTAGTTTCAACAATAACGACTGAATCCGAAGACCATTTGACGATAAAATCAGGGTAATAATTGGAGATATTACCATCTGTATTGACATAGTCAATTTGAAAATGCACTGCGAGATAGTTTTTTGTGTATGAGATGATATCGTCACACTTCTCAAGAAAAGCGGCAAACTGTAGCTCCAGGTTGCTGTCTCCGACAATCTTGTTAAAGATACTTTTCTTTGGAATAATGTAACCCTGTTCCTTTACCACAAACGGACGGGTTTTCCTGAGCCTGATCGTATCTTTTATTTCTGCACCACCTTTATCCTGAACTGTCAAGGCGTTGATCTGCTGTTTGAAGGTGCCCGCCAGTGTTTTGCTCGCGGTAAGCTCTGACAAATTACGCAGGGTGTTCAGACTGTCCAGATCAACCACCGTTTCAAACAGCTCATCCTGAATAAATGACTTGACCTTGCCATACAACACATCATAACCGCTGATCAGACGTAAATCTTTCATGATGATCTGAGAAAAATAACCGATAACCGACCGATAATCTGTGACAAGACTTGAATCAAGCAACGTGGTATGGCTGATTTCACTGGTGGTAATATCCTTGAAGACAATCTCCCGTTTTTCTTCTTCGCTAAATGTTTTGTATGCTATCTTTTTATGAGCAAAACGCCTTATGTCCAAATCGGACAAGTTTTTGTATTCCCGGTAAATTCTCGCTGTCAGAACAGGAATTTCAATATCAAGCGTCTCGATATCCTTGGTGGTATTCTCATTATCCACTTCAACAATGACAGGCGTTTTGGGCCTGGTTCCCTCACCCATTGCCTTACGTTCCAGTTTCACGCCCTCGGACTGAATACTTTCCACAAAATCCATAAAAGCATCCGTACCCACCACGCTGACATATTCTTCCACCTCATACCCGGGATACATTTTTCGTAAGCCACGCCCCAGGGTCTGCTCCGGCAAAATATTGCTTTTGGAAGAATAGGCGCGTAATCCCACAATTGTGGTGACATTTTTCACATCCCAGCCTTCTTTCAGCATCAGGACAGAAACAATAGCTTTGTAAGGACTCTCCCAGGTGTCAATCGCATTGGACTGTTTGCGCAGCCTCTCCAGCTCTTCTTTTTTCTTGCCGCTGACCGCCTCGGACACTTCGCCATTCTTTTTGGTATGAATCACCAGCACCGCATCTTTTAACTCAGGATAGGTTGTTTCCAGATATTCGGCCACATCATCACAATTTCTGGTGTCATCCGTCATGACAAACAGGATGGCTTTCTTATCCAGTTTTTCATGCTCCCTGTAAGCTTTGCGCCACTCCTCAATACCGAGATTCAGATAGTCCGCATACTTTTCAGTATAGCATGAGCTTTGCCGTTCAGACAACTTGGCGCGGCTGGCGGAATCGGGCAGCACCGGATGCTTTACCACATTTTGCGAAATCGCTTCCACCAACGGGTAATCCGACACGGTCTGCACAAAAATTGCGCCGTTATTGTGCCTCGGCGTGGCGGTCACATCCACTTGCAGGGCAAGAAAACGGTCTTTATGCTGTAAACGGTGATGAATATCCTCTATTGATCTGAACCAGGCCAGACGGCTGTCATGGATATGGTGTGCCTCATCATTGAACACAATCAGTTCATCAATATCCCGGACAATATCCCCGAGATCAATCTTGGAATCAGTGGTTTTTCCAACGGGACGTTTGCCGAGAAAGTAGTCCATCGTGTTTTCATCATCTGCTGACGGCTCAACATCATTGCCGGAATAAACCCGATGAATATTGCTTAAAAAGATATTGCCTGTCTTACGGGTGACGTTGACCTCATCCTGAATGTGCAGCGTGAGTTGAAAATCATCGCGCCAGTTGCAGCCTTCATAGCCGTTATCCGGCAGCACCGGGTCTTCAAAAAAGATACGCAAACCGTCAAAATCAGCACGAATACGATCCAGCACAATGATGTTCGGGGTGATCATCAGAAAATTGCGGGCAAGGTCGGAATCTGATTCGTAGAGTTTGTGAAAATAGCACCACGCCAGAATCAGGCTCATCACCTTGGTTTTTCCGGAACCGGTCGCCATTTTAATCACAAACCGCGGCCACGACTCATCAAACATATTGGCTGAAACCGCGCCTGATGAATCAAAACGGATCAGGTCATATTTGTCTTTCACCTTGACGACATCATACAGATAAACCACTGTTTCAACTGCTTCTCGCTGGGCAAAGTAGTACTGGAAGGACACCATGGAGCCATCGGCCTTGGGCATTAAATGCTCTTGATTAAACCACCAGTTCAGAAGACTGATACTGGTATCCGTGGCCCCCTCATAGCCGTTTTTCCGCCACACTTTAACTTTTTTACGCAGTTCATGCACCAAAGGCGGCAGTAATTTTTCATAAGAGGATTCACGCAAGGCTTCATCCGCGGGAAACCAGCGCAGACCCGGCTCAAGGATATCATGGGGGGAATTCGGAAAGTCGGGATGCAGAGCCATTATTTATCTCCTAATTTTTTTATACTGTGATCGACGATAAGAAGTTTCATCTGATGGATCGCAACGGCGTTCAGTTTTCTCAGGCGATCTCCCTGCTTCATACCTTCATTGATAAAGAAGGCATTGAGGTTTTCCAGATTGGAAAGGCATACCAGTTGTGAGATATTGGCATGATCACGAAGATTTCCCTTTTGCTCGGGGTTTTCCTCACGCCATTGTTTTGCGGTTTTGCCAAACAGGGCGACATTCAGTACATCTGCTTCCGAGGCATATACAAAATTAGTCTGACTCTTTGACAGTTCAGGCGGTATCAGATTTTCTTTAATCGCATCGGTATGAATGCGATAGTTGATTTTTACGAGATTACGTTTGATGTCCCAGCCAAATTGCTTTTGTTCACTCTCTTTAAGTCGTTGGAACTCCTTAATGAGATATATTTTGAACTCAGCACTAATCCACATTCCAAATTCAAAAGCAATATCTTTATGTGCATAGGTGCCACCATATCTGCCAGCTTTTGCCTTCAATCCTATAGCATTTGTTTTGGCTGTCCACTCTTTTACGCTGATCTTATAATTGTTCAATCCCGCCTGACTTCTAATTATGGCATATTCGCCATAATTAAAATCAGGGTTGCAGATGCGCTCCCATATTCCTAAAAACTCAACTGTATTCCTGTTTCTCAGCCAGTCTGAAATAAAAAAGTCTCCATCTTTTGCTTTGAGCATATCGGTCAGAGAGATATAGTCTTCGTCATTGATTGAGATAATGGTTATTTCCGTATCTTCAACCCTGATTTTTTTCGTTTTTTTCATATCGTCACCTCAATAATCTTCATGGTATCGTTGCCGAAAATATCCACCACTTTGACGGCAATTTTGCGCCGCCCGGGGACACACTCGGTCAGGGCACTTTTCAGTTCCAGGGAGCGGTCTTTTTTGGTGCGGAAGGATTGCCATTCGTTTTCAAACACAAAGTCACCGGTCCAGACTTCCTCTGTCTCATTGCTTTCCGGATTTTTTATCCGCAGAATTTCCCGCTTTGACTCAAAATTGAAATCCACGGACCAGTAATCAATCCAGTCCGTCCATTTTTTGGTCAGCACCTCGCGTCTGATTATGCCGTCTTTGTCCTTGGCGATTTTGACCACCTGCCCCTTGTCCACAATCACTTTGGATTTTTTCTTTTTCAGACTGGTATCAGCATCCGCGGCATCCTGTGAATAAAAGACCGAGAAATCGGTCAGCTCAATGGCGATGCGGTTTTTCTTTTTGCCTTTGCCAAAAAGGGGCCTGACTTCGATAAACGAGACATCATGAAACACCACCTGATTTTTCTCCACTGCCCGCCTGTCAAAGACCTCCGCGGGGATATATTTCATGGCAAGGTCAATGCCTTTGCTTTTGGCTTCTTCCTGGATATTGGGAAACAGCCCCATTTCAAATTCAAAACCGAGAATGTCAACCTTGGTAATATGCTTTTGGCGGCATTCCAGAATAATTTCTTCCACAAACAACCGGGTCACGGGCAGATTAATCGGTCCCACTGCCACCAGACGTCCGGCTTTTTTGCCCTGAAAGCCCTTGAACTGACTTACCGCCTGGGCATGGTAGGCATGGAGAATGAGTTCCAAAAAGGCATTTTCTTTGGCTTGCAATTGTTTTTGTTTATCTTCCTCGCACAGGTCGGAGTTGATGCCAATATAGTGTTGACGCTCGTATTTGCCGAGATTGAGGATTTCAAAGGCCCGCCAGCTTTTGTCTTCTGCTTTGAGTTGACGTTGTACGCCGATCATGCGCTTGCGGGTGGTGTGGATGGCGAACTTGCCGAG
>JAOZLU010000080.1:0-5374 GCA_029934695.1 Desulfobacterales bacterium
TCCTGCAACGCCCGCTCTGGTGCTGGAAAGTGCGGCATGGCCTGCAACCGGACTGATTTCGCCAATAATCATCTTTTCAGGGCCAAGAAGAGCAATATGAGTCTTTGAACTAAAATTGGTGACAAATATGAATATGCAGACACTTGAAAATGAGATGCTTCGCCTGTCTCCTGATGAGCGGGCCTGTCTTGCCAGGAGACTGCTTGTCAGTCTTGAATCACTGACCGGGGATGAAGTCAGCCGCTCCTGGCTTGCCGAGGCTGACCGCCGTGCCCGTGAACTTGACCGGGGTGATGTGAGACCGGTTTCAGCAGAAACAGTCAGGGAAAAAGCGCGGGAGCTTCTGCGATGACAGATTATCAGTTTCATCCCGAAGCGGAAATCGAACATCTCGAAACAGTCGCATACTATGAATCGCAGCAGCCGGGTCTCGGAGCGCGTTGTACCTCAGTGATTTTGAAAGTGTCATGGAACAGGTCTGCAAGTTTCCGATGAGATTATTGGTAAAAATTATTGGGGTCAAAGTAAAATTAATTGCTCTGACCTCTTGATTAAAGAGAGGAAATTTTAATGAAACTGACACTTGAAATTCCACAATTTTCTTTAGATAAGATACCACTTGGATACAAAAAGAGACTGGAAGAACGTACTATTCTGCAGATTTATGAAGATGGTTATATTTCTCAAGAAGAATTTACCCAAATCTGTCAAAAAAACTTTTATCAAGCATTTTATCAATTTACGGTTTCATCAAAGATGAAAACAATCTCAGCAGAACTTTACCAAAACAGAAAAAGATATTTTTCTGGTATGACAAGTGGCACTGGAGAATGGGATGATATATTGGAAGACATAATATCTTCTCGGATTGATAAAGAAGAACCACCCAGTTGGGACTCAAAATGAAAGAGGAAACGGAAGGCTATCTTTTAGACACTAATCACTGTGCCTATATTCTCAATGCCAAAGGAAAACCAAAAAATAAGCAGTCTCAATTGGAAAGAAATACGGTTCAGATAGTTTCATCTAAAATAGAAGCTGCTCTTCATATAAGCGAAGCGACTTTAGGGGAACTCATCTATGGTGCCGAATATTCAAAGCATAAAGAAGCAAACTTACAGGAACTTAAAACATTTATTGAAGTTGTTCCACCTATTTTAGCAGATAGAGAAGTTTGGCAGTTTTTTGGTAAAACTAAAGCGCAGTTACGAAAAGTTGGAAAAAAAATGCCAGATATAGACTTATTGATTGCTTCTACTGCCAAAAGATATAATCTTATTTTGGTCACAAATGATAAACATATAGCACTTTTAGATTATCTCCCAGAACAGTTTGTGCAAAGAGAAAATTGGGCGCAACCCTCAGTAAGTAGCCAACATGGTTAAAAAAGGGGCCAGGCTCGAATTATTTTGTGGGTGTCATTGAGGTGCATTGAGTGGGGTCATTGGGGTCGGACCAAGTTAAGTATCAGATATTAAAGAGAAGTCATGTCTGCTTATCCCCCACTTTCCCCTCCCCTCCTGGGAAAATTTTCCCCACAGAATACTCTTTTCACCCCATTGATTTATTTATCCGGTTATTCTATGAAAGGAACAATCTTGCATACAGCATTTTCTCTTAAACAGACAGAGGCTGAAATCGCCTTGCAAAAGGGCAGTAAAATATGGAATATAAAAATCCTTTCAAATTTGAAACGCCGGTTCACCCAACTGAGTTTATCGGACGCAGAGCCTTACTTCAAACCCTATCAGACGAAATGGCAGAACTTCAGAATATATCCCTGTACGGTGAAAGGCGGACAGGAAAAACCTCGTTGCTTGAATATATCGCCCATCCTGATTCTGCTTTCAAATTGCCCGAAAACCATATCCCCATATACTTCAATTTTGATGGAACTGAGGATAAAAATGCGTCTTTTATCTGGCAGGAAATCGCTTATGCCATTGCAAAACAGATCCGGCAAAGGCTTCCTGATATGATATCAGAAACCTCTGCTGAACACATCGAAAGCAATTTTGTCCGGGCATTCAGTCAGTTGGACAGTGCGGGGTACAAATTTCATCTTCTGTTTGATGACTTTGAGCAAACCGCTCAGAATTCTGATCTGAGAGATTTATTTTACGATACGCTCTTTAATCTGCCTGTCAGGGCAGGAAATATTTCTTATGTGCTCGCCACACACACAGAATGGTCAGAACTCCGAAAGAGATATAACAGGATACATTCTTCTTTTCTGAATAAGTTCATGATAAAATCACTCGTCCTTTTTGAAGAGGAAGATGTGATCTTCCTACTGAATAAGCATTTTATGGGACATGAAAACGACAACTTTTTATATGAGACATTATGTGGGGAAATCTCTTTCCTGCATCGTGTTTCCGGCTATCATCCTTTTTTTCTGCAAATGATATGCCACCATCTGTGTTCAGAATTGAATAAAAACGGCGGCTGGGTTGAAAAGGCCAAAAAAGCGGCATTGCAGGCTTTTAAAAAAGATTCGGAACAATATTTCAAATATTATTGGGATGTTTCTTCCAAAGCAGAACAAAAAATGATTCAGAAGCTCGCAATCGGCAAACCTGCTGATCCGAACAAATCTGAGGGAGTGTTTACAAAATTAAAAGACCGCTGTCTACTTGTTCTCACAGATGAGAATGAAAACGGTCTGAGGCTGTTCTCTCCCGAATTCAGAAACTGGGTCAACAAAAATCAGAACATGAATGAAGAGATCAGGTATATCGGAAAAAATTATTATGAAATAAAAATAACTCAGGATACCGCATTGTTTGTGGATAAGGAAACCGGTGAAATATTAGGCCCGCAGGGCGAAGGAATGCTCGCGGCTGTATTATATGCCGGAGTGCCGGAATCCAGAAACAGCGAAACATCAAGGTTGGAAACAGAGCGGGCAGTCCGTATACCGAGGCTGCTGCAATCCGACATGCTCCTGAATTATCATATTGCGGAAATTTCCTTTTACGAAGGAAAGCAGGCAAATCGTTATACCGGGGACAATTATCTGCTAAGTGCGACATTTTTTCACAATCTGACAGATCAGGTTTTTACGAGGATGCCAAGTGATTCGATTCGGAAACCCTGTTATGTGGGATTTTATCTTTCTCCCGGATCAAGCTACAAAATTTGTCTTCTCTCGGAAGAGAATGCCTGGCCGGATATTTTTGAGAAATATGTGGATAAGAAACATGGCGGCGCACATAAACTCTTTTCAGATATAAAACAGTCGCTTAAAGATTTCTCCCCCAATGAAATTAATACACCTGTATTCCTGCCATACTCCGAAGATTATGCAGAAAGCACACAAAATGGCGAATCTGACAAAATTGCCGGTGACGGCAATAAAAAAAAATGTCAGTTGAAACTCCCCGGACGGGACAATTTAAGCCGGATATATGCAGGCAAAGAGGCAAACGGATGGTGGTTTAATCTGCCTGTGACGGGCTATCCCTGGATGTCAGCCGATCTGCAACGTCTTCTCACCGGATATCTTGATGAGGAAGATAATAAAAGCGGTTTCAAAGGATTGGATGAATGGGAAATTGATTCCTGGCTGGAACTTGTTCAGAAACTGACCCAGGGCCTGATATATCTGCACCAGAGAGGCGGCGTCCACGGGGATATCCGGCCGGCGAATATCATGACCAACGTGTATGAGGATCGGGAACTTTCCCCGGATCAGTTCAAATGGATTGATGTGGGCCTTGCAAGCGATGAATTTGCAGAATTTTCTGACAACGCTGAAGCCTCAATTCCCCCCAGGCCTCTCGGAGATGAAAGAAAGACACCGTTCTACGCGCCGGAACGGAATGAGATTCTTGAATTTGAAGACGCAGACAAAATTAAGATTGAGAAAAATGAACAGGGTATTTTTCTGTCTTTCCTGTGGCGGAAAAGAACTTTTGATGATGCTGCTTTTCCTTTAAAAATCAAAGAGAACGGTTCCCCGATCAGGGAACTTGGCAAACTGAGGCAGGGCGACAGGATCCAGGTCCGTGAATTTCTTTTTGACATAGAAAAGGTGGACGAAGCAGGTGTGCAGATCAGGAATGTCTGTGAAATTGCTTTCGGACAACTGCTTATCCAAAGAACAGGCAAGGATCTGGAAAAGCTGATCAAAACGCTGAACAATGCGTCTATCTCACGATATAAAATATACAAACAATGGGGTCAGGCCGCAGATATTTACGGCTTTGGCGTGATCATCCTGTATTTGTTTTATATGAGAGGGCTGTATAACTTCAAGAGAAGTAAAAATGCCGGAAATCAGGAAGGAGACACCGACCTCGACGGGCTTGTTTTCAACCGTCTGAGAAGAGAAAGAACCTTTGAAGAATTCATACTGCTTCTGAAAAACCAGAGCTTTCTTGAAATTTTCCTGTACGAGCTTTTTAAAAGTGGCATTGAAACCACGGAAAAGATATGGGAATTGGGCCAGGAAGGACCTGAGACCGAAGAAAAACTGTCCGCCATTGCGGATATCATTATCGGACTGGACGCGACATCACTATTGATACTGCACGGAACAGACGGCAGTTACAGGCTGTTCACACAAATCATTTATCTCGTCTTATGCTGCCTGTGGCGCCAGGATGAAGTTGATGAGATAATGCAGGCCACAGGCAGACTTGAATCTCCGGAAAAGACAGATTCGTCTGAAACCGAGTCTTCGTGTGTGCAATCTGAAAGCAAGACAGAACTGGCGGTGGAAGAAGAACAGCCGGAGCCTGATGTCGTGCAGCTTACAAGCGACATGGAATTTCCGCTCGAAGAAAACCGGGCTGAATCCGGCCGCCCGGATCATCAGTCAGGGGATGTGAAATACCATCAGTTTATGCCGTTTTGCAAGGACAGGTTCAAAATCCGCAACAGTCAGGAGGAAACGCCTGCCAAACATCTGAAAAAGGTGATTGATCAGGTTGTTGAGCAGAAATATAAGAATGCTGTCAATCCTGTTGCCCAGAAAAATGGCAGCAGTGAAATCGGTGTCACATGGCAAAAACGCATAACGAGTCTGAAACAGACTGCTGTCAGTTTTGAAAGTGAGAACAAGCGTCTGAAAACGGATGTTGACAGTTTGACCAGCAAGAACAATCGCTTAAAATCAGAATTTCGTAAATTGAGCGATGAGAATGCAAAGCTGAAAAAGCATGTTGCCAAACTGACGGACAAGGGCAAAGCGTTAAAACGCAGATCAGACAAACTGAGCGTTGAAAATACAGGTTTGAAGCTGGATGCGGATCAATCCGTCAAGGAGAGTACAAGCCTGGCACGGAACATAGAAAAATTTATCGAAGAGAATTTGAATCTGACGCAGAATTTGGAGACATTGACAGATGAAAATTCAAATCTGAAACAG
>JAOZLU010000080.1:5474-17837 GCA_029934695.1 Desulfobacterales bacterium
TCCAGTGAGCGGTAAAATGCGTAGTATCGGCGGATCAGTTCATTCTCCTCTTTCGTGAGCGCGCAGGGCGGCCCGGACATTGCAGCGGTCTGACCCAATTGGCCCGGCCTCAGATATGTATGATTGGGCCTGCCCAGAACAATGGGGCTTCTGACTCCCCCGTAGTACCTGCAGGCCCTGCAATATTTCCCACTGATTCTTTTAATTGTCCGGCAGCAATAAGGCCCGGTACTGTTCAATGCATGATATATTTTTGCATCTGTTTCCTGAGGAGTGTATTCCGGATACGCCTCAGAGAGCTTATGGGAAAGATATTCGCCGTTTTCGCATCTCGCGGCGATGGTCAGCAAAATGTACCAGTCAGGCTCGGGCAACGTCTTTGCATCATCCCTGCAATGGGCGATGAAAGCGCATCGTTCTGCTATCCGGGCAAAGTCAGACTTGGGATAGTCTGAGAATTTCCAGTTTTTGGAGACTTTCCAGGTTTTGAACACTTCGGAACTCTCCCGATACAACTGCCACTCCTCTATCAGATCATCCAAGACAGATTCGGCGATTTCTTCAACTTCCGCCAGTATTTTCCACTGATTGGCACAGGATGCTGTGAATCCCGATTCAGGGGCCAGAAACAGGGTATGTCCGGCTTTTGAAGCTTTCCCCTGAAAAGGCAGAGCGATGAGATTCCCGAACCCCTTTCCGGAGAGGCTGTCCTGATTCGGAAACAGGCGGTCAAAACTTGACAGTTCTGTTTCATCCCCGACGACTTCCGCCTCCTGAAGCAAGGCAAATGCTACAGAACGGGCTTTCCAGGCCGGAACGGGTTCTTCAAAAAAGATAAACGCATGATACCCGTTGCCTGACTTTGATCTTAAAATATAACAGGGGATTTCCTGAGCCTCGCAGATTTCATAAAAGGCTGCGACATCATCTAACGGACTTTTGTCGGCTGTATGGTTATCAAAATCAGCACCGATAAAATGGCAGGTGTTGTCTGCAAGCAGGGGATAAACCCCTAAGATGTGCTTTCCCGCAAAATGGCCCTGTATGAGAGAATCTGAAAGCGGCGTATAATCTGTTTTCTTGCAGGCATTACACGAACCTTTTATTATCCCCTTCTGGCACCCGGGACGTTGCCATTCATTTCTGCACAGCGGGGAATAGCCGCTTCTCCCTGTTTTGCGTGATGTCCAGTATATGGGGACTGTATCCTGCCGTCCCCTGAAAGTTTCCCGAAAAAGTCTGATTTTGTCAGATTTTGTCATCAGTTCAATTCCCCAATTCATAATTCATAATTTGTATTACGACCCTGATGGGGAATTTTTCAAAAAAGGTTGATTTTTTTTCCGTTAAAATGTTATACTTTTTTTCTGATTATAATGGATTCAGGGGAAGTTGCAATTTCAGCATGTCATGCAGATATCTCACACAGAGGCACAAAGGGCACAAAGAAAAGCACATAAAAAGTCTGTGCCCGGGAATCTGTGTGCAGGACAAAAAAAATTCAGATTTTCGGACAGCCTTGAATATCGGACGGTCAGATGATTTTGTCTGAAATGCTCATATTCAGTAATATCAGCATATTATCATTTTTTGTCCTGTACACAGCAAAAATATACCTGATTCTAACGGATTTTGTGGCTGCATAAGATTTCAGACAGCTGTGATCCCTGCAAACCGCAGATAAACGCGGATGAACGCTGATGCTCCCCACTCTGACCGGCTGCACAGACCGTGAGCGTCTGTCTGCGTTCATCTGCGGATCATATCGGAAACCACAAAAACAGTTAGAACCAGAAATATACACAACTGAATATATTTTGGGAACAGCCAATTATGATTGAATTGAATTTTCGGGAATGCACCTTGGATTTATTGGACAACAAGTTCGGACTCAGGCAGATCAGAAACTGTGCCTGTCTGGATGAATGGATGGCCATGCCGGCGGACGGATCGGACTGGGAAGAAAAAGTCATTGCACATCTCAGGGAACTGCTGACTGAGAATGTTCACGACTGGAACGAGTCTGAACTCAGTCAGAATTTTATCGGCCCGGTATTTGCTCTGGTCAATTTTACCGACGACCGGTTCAACCTGTTTGCCGAGCGGGAGATCGGAGGGGTGGTGAATGAGATTCAGATGAGCGGCCATCCTGACGGAATGGTTGCCAGCGGGCGACGCTCTCCGACCCGGCCGTATTTCTGTTTCCAGGAGTACAAGCGGGAACGTGACCCCAGAGGCGATCCGGCAGGACAATGTCTGGCCGCCATGCTGGTGGCCCAGGAAATTAATAAGCATGAACATCCGGTTTACGGCTGTCATGTTGTTGGTGAACTGTGGCGGTTTATGACCTTGCAGGGGAATGAGTATTGTATCAGTCAGTCATTCACGGCCACGGGTGAGGATGTGTCTGAGATATTTCGTATTCTGAAGGCACTGAAACAGATTATCATCTGTGATTTAGGGCTTTCTTTTACAAATCAGGTGTATGCAACCCTCCATATGCTTCCCAGCTCACAAGATCATCAGGGTCTTTTATGACGACTTCAAACACAATATCTCTGTAAAAGCCGCTGTCCGCATCTGCTGCACTCCTGCGGAAAAATGGTTGCGGACATTGATGTGACAACGCTTCGGTCGTCCTCCCCACAGAAAGAGGGGCCGAAGCCGGATACAACAAAAAAAGGAGAGGAAAACCCTGTTTTCAGCTTTCGGCGACCTTTGTCGGGAAATTTTTCGTCGATGCGAAACTGTTTCCGGGTTGTAACAATCCCAAGGATTTTTTCCGTAAAGCCGTAAAAAAAGCAATATCGCTCGGCTTTCCCATAGATATTGTCCGGGCCGATCGTGCATATATGACGCTTGAGAACCTGCTTTTCCTCGAAAAGCTTTCTCTGGGGTATGCACTCGGGGCTCCCGCGACTTTCAAAGTGGTGAAAGGCGGAATAAGGCTTTTCGCACAGCTTGCCCGGAAGAAATCCTCACAGATTGTCAGCACAGCCAAGGGTGTCGCCGTTCTGGATATGGGCGAAGTCACGCTGGAAAACGGGGCCCGGACCCGGATCGTCATCGTCCGGAGAATCACTCGGAAGAAGAAAAACGGCAGACACCGTGTAAGAATCTTCTACTACGGCATCGCCACAAATCTGGATATCACAGCAAAGAAGCTTTACGCATTTTATCATAAGAGACAATGCATTGAAGCCGGATTCCGTGAGCTGAAAAATCACTATAATCTTGAGAGACTTCCGTTTCAGAGCCTCAGCGCCAACGAATTCTGGGTGATGAGTAAAATCATGGCGATGACTCTCTTCAAGATATTTCAGCATGAAATGCTTCCGAAAGCTCTCAGGAGTCTGCTCAGAAAGACTCTTTTCCGCAGAATTTTTAAAAAAGGATTCCGTATTTCTTCATCCGGAAAGCTGGAAGTTGTCCCTAAGTCAAAGTACAACTGGCTTCTGCGACGGTTGCTCTGTAAAACCGCCCGGATCGAAGCCTCTATGAACGCTTGTTAACAAAGGCTTCATAAGAAAATCTTAAAAATGTGTTAATACATAAGGTTGGGCAAAAAAAGAACGATATCAGGGAAAATTGTCAGAATAACAATGCCAATAATGACAGCAATCAGGAAAGGGAATATCCCTTTGAAGATGGATTCCAGGCCAATAGGACGGGAAAGAACGCCCTGAGCCACACCGAAAACCACATAGACATTAATTCCCACCGGCGGCGTGATAACCCCTATCTGTGTGATCAGCACAATAATGATGCCGAACCATATCGGATCATATCCCAGGTCCATCACCACGGGATAAAAAATAGGAATGGTCAGCATGACCAGGGCAAGCGCATCCATCACGCACCCGCCGATAAAGTAAACAAGAACAACTGTTGCCATGATGAGATAGGGCGGCAGATCAAATCCGCCTATCCAGGTGGCGAGATTAAAAGGTATCCGGGTGACTGCGAGAAATTTTCCAAAGACCACTGCGCCGGCAATGAGCATCATGACCATGCAGGAGGTTCTGAGAGTTTCCTCCAAAGATGCCATGAATCCCTTCCAACTCAGCCGCTTTCTGATCACAGAGACTGCGAGGACGCCGAACGCCCCGACGGCTGCCGCCTCTGTTGGAGTAAAGAGTCCGACGAACAGGCCGCCCATCACCAGAATGAAAACCGCCAGCGTGTCACCCATGCCGGATAAGGATCTGATTTTCTGGCGCCAGGTGAATTTTTCCCCGGGAGGTCCCTGGGCCGGATCAAGGCGGCACCGGATATATATGGCAATGATGAAAAGGAGAGTTATCAGAATCGCAGGAAAAATCCCTGCAACGAACAATGCGCCGATGGACTGCTCTGTCAGCACACCATAGACAATGAGAACAACGCTGGGCGGCATGATCATTCCCAGCCCTCCGCCCGAAGCCACCGAACCGGCCGAGAGTTCATCTGCATAGTTATAGCGTCTCATTTCCGGAAGTCCCACTGTTGCCATCGTAGCCGCGGTGGCCGGACTGGAGCCGCACACTGCCCCGAATGCAGTACATGCGGATACAGTGGCCATTGCCAGGCCTCCCCGTGTGCTGCCCAGATATTTGTAGGCTGTGTCGTAAAGCCTGCGGCTGATGCCGCTGTTAAATGCGAGCTGGCCCATGAGAATGAAAAGCGGTATGGTGGTCAGGCCGTAAGAAGAAAATGCCTCGTAAATGTTTCTGGAAAGAAGATTCAGCCCTCCTTTGGGAGAAATCATTATACTGAATCCCACATAGCCGACCAACGCCATGACATAAGCCACAGGCATCCGGGTCATAAACATGGCCAGCATCACAATAATGCCGATAATACCAATCAGAGTCGGACTCATTGATTTCCTCTCAACTTAGCAATATTTTGGACAATGTCCTGAAGAATATGCAGGAAAAAGATCAGGAAACAGAAAGACACGATATATATGATGACATATTCGGGGAATTGCAGGTTCATGGAGACTTCGCCTGATTTCTGTATGGTTTGGGCATAAAGTGCCATCCGCCAGGTGACGATGCCGAAAAGAACGAGGCTTAAAATGCCGGTACATATTTCGATAATCATCTGGATCCTGGCGGACATGAGCCGCACGAGAATTTCCACCCCGATATGCCCCTTCATTTTATGGGTGTAGGGGAGCGACATGACCACCGTCAGTGTGGCAAGGAAGCCCACAATTTCCACAGATCCGAAAATCGGATGACCTAAGAATCGGCCCACAACATCGGCGCAGGTCAGAAAGGTCATGCCCATCAGACATGCTGCCCCGATGATTTTCAGCTTGTCTGAAAGCCATTCAATACTTTTAAAAAATACTTCCATTATTATCTTGTCCTGACTTGAAAGTGGAAAAGTTGAAAGACATTTGCATAAGGTGGGTTCCGCTTCGCTACACCCACCCTGCATTTTTCTGATTTCGGGTTCCCCTTATTGAAGACTGTTCAGCGTCTTAACCGTGAAATCAACAATTTCCCGGCCATTAAACCCTTTTTTATCCAACACTTTCACATAATCGTCAATGATGGGTGAAACCGCCTTTTTCCAGCGGGCAGCCTCTTTTTTGTCAAGGCCGATAATTTCGTTCCCCTGTTCAAGAAAATATCGTATGCCGTCCATGTCACTGACATCCCAGGCATCGCCGTGTTTCACAACCCATTCGCTGTTGATCTCCTCAATCGTCTTCTGAACATCCGGCGACAGTGCGTTCCATTTCTCCTTATTCATTACAACAAAAAAGGAGGTGGTATAAGCGGCACTGAAGTCAGCTGTGCAGTAATCGGTCACATCTCCCAGTTTCCAGCCTTTGTTGGATTCAAGCGGATACATGCCGCCATCCACCACGCCTTTCTGAAGCATCTGATAGGTTTCCGGCATGGGTTTGGGAACAGGCGTTCCTCCCAGTGCCTTGGTCACCTCCGCGCTGGTTCCGTGGCCTCTGAATTTGAGACCCTTCATGTCTTCCAATTTTCTCACGGCTTTGCCTCTGGTATGGACAAGTCCGGGACCGTGAGCATGGAGATACATCACTTTGATGTTGCCGAGTTCTTTGGGCCTGAATTTATCATAAACTTTGCTGATAACTTCTGTGGCCACCCTTCCGCTGGTGTAACCCAGAGGAAGATCAACAACTGACATCACCGGAAATCGCCCTCTGGTATATGCCAGCACTGAAAAGCCGATATCGGAAATCCCTTCCAGAACCCCGTCATAGCATTGGCTGGCTTTGGTCAGGGTCTGACCGGCATAATATTCCACTCTGACCGCCCCGTTGGTCCGCTTTTCAACCTCTCTGCACCAACTTTCAGCAAGCTGGCTCTGAATATGGGTGGGAGGGAAAAAACAACTGTAGGTCAGCTTGACCGTTTCAGCCTGAACCTCAGAATGGCCCGTTGTGATACAAACAACGCCGATAAATACAATCAGGAAAAACAAAGCACTTTTTTTCATCAGACACATCCTCCTTTTTAACAGTTTAAAGAACTGATTCAAAAAAATTAACAAGACTTTCAAACCTTTACCATAAAGTCAGCAAACTTTGCCACCCCCTTTCATGCAACAAATTATTTCTTGATTGAAACTGAGGACCCAAGCCTGTCATTCCAGCCAAAATCAGAAAGTTCGGAGGAACCTTCAGTGAACTCCAGGGTTTTGTCAGCAGAAAGGAAGACAGACATCACCTAAATCTTTTGCATTCCGTATTTAGTCATACTGTCTAATGTCAGACACTAAAATAATATAATAGGCTTTTTGAATTGTCAAGAATCAAAATGTCTGACCTTTCAGGCGGATCGAACAGAACTGGCTCGTCCAAAATTGGGTGAAAAGGCGTTACATGCTACCCGGGAAAAACAATCTGAAAAATTGTTTTACATGCTGCCGGGGAAAAACAATTTGAAAAATTGTTTTTCCTGCCGGCTGTGCTGAAATTTCATTTCAGCACTCCCTTCAGGTTGTCAACCTTTCCCATATTTTTTTACTCAATGTCTATATGTCTTGACTTTTCTGGCTGAAGTTGGCTTTATATCCTAAATATTAATTGCGTTCAAGATGTTTGATGTTTGATGGTTGTTTATATGAAGCCCGGATTTTTTGCAAGAACAGGAAGCGGTTATCATATTGTTATCTTTCCGATTTTTATCATTATCCTGTCTCTGATTTCTGCTGATGCTTTGGCGGGGTCTGACAAATCATTGTTCCGTGATGATCAGGATGCGCCCTGGCATATTGTGGCGGATACGATAGAATATGACCCGGAAACGAAACAGTATGTTGCCAAGGGTAATGTCACCATCACCAAAGATGACAGAAAACTCAGTGCTGATTTTGTCCGATTTGATCACAGTACCATGGAAGTCCTTGCAGAAGGGAATATGGTTATGACCGCGGGGGAAGATATCCTGACCGGAAGCCGTGTTGAAATGGATATGAAGACTGAGACCGGAACCATATATGACGCAGGCATATTTTTAAAGGAAAACCACTTCTATATAAAAGGTGACAAAATACAAAAAGTCGGCAAAGACACCTATACAGCCCACAAAGCCAGCATATCGGCATGTGACGGTGATACGCCGGCATGGAAAATCACCGGAAGGAATCTCAAAGTGACTATCGAAGGGTACGCTTTTGTCACACACGCCGCGCTGTGGGCAAAAAAAACACCTGTATTTTATACACCTTTTTTTGTTTTCCCTGTAAAGCAGAAACGCCAATCCGGCCTGCTTCTTCCCCAGACAGGGTATTCAGACCGGAAAGGAGCGGAGTATAACCAGCCGTTTTACTGGGCCATCAATGAAAGTTCGGACGCGACATTTTATCTGCATTATATGGAAAAGCGGGGAGCCAAAATGGGGCTGGAGTACCGCTATGTGCTGGATCGTCTGTCAAAGGGAACCCTGATGTGTGATTTTCTTGAAGACAGGAACCCGTCGGAACCTGAAACCCGAAACACAGATCGCTACTGGTTCAGAATGAAGCATGATCAGGCACTGCCTGCCGGTGTCTCTGCAAAGCTTGACATTGACATTTCAGGCGATCAGGATTACCTTGACGAATTCAGGGAAGGATACACAGGGTTTGACAAAACAGAAGCCTTTTTCAGCAAAAATTTCGGCAGGGAACTGGATGATTATAATGATCTGTTGCGGGTCAGCAGCCTCAGTCTGGGCAAAACGTGGCACAATTACAGTCTGAACACCGGGGTAAGGTGGTATGATGATGTCAGAGAAAATGATACAGATACCACCCTCCACAAGTTGCCGTTTATCCGGTTTGATTCGTTGAAACAGCAGGTTCACGGGACGCCGTTGTATTGGAAACTTGATTCCGGATACACATATTTTTACAGGGAGGATGGGACAAAGGGCCACCGGACAGACATATATCCGAGATTCAGCCTGCCCTGGCGGTTCAAAAATTATGTCATGTCTGACCTTTCCCTCGGTCTGAGGGAAACGCTCTGGCATATTAAGAAAGAAGATGCGGAGGAAACAACCCTCAGCAGGCATCTGTATGACATAAAACTGGATATTTCCTCAAACCTGTCCAAAGTGTTCCCACTGGGTGTCAAGCTATCAGGATTTATGGAAAAATTTGGCTTTTCCCCGGGAATCACCCGGATTGAGTCTATGATAAAACCTGAAATCGTTTATGAATACATCCCGGATCAGCAGCAGGAAAAATATCCTGAATTTGATTCCCTGGGCAGAATTGAAAAAAAGAATCGGATTACCTGCTCTGTCACAAATATATTTTCAGCCAAATCTGAAAATTCGGGATACCGACCGTTTTGCCGATTTAAGCTGGCGCAAAGTTATGACATCAGTGAAACAGATCCGTCTATGAGGACAAATCCATTGGGAAAACAGCATTTTTTACCGATATACGGTGAAATTGAGATGAATCCGGGGCCGTTTCTTTCCCTATATGCCGACGCAGAATGGTCCCATTATGAAAACGAATTCAAATCCTGCAATGTTGCCTTAAACCTGTCAGATCAGCGCGGGGACAGGATATTTGTGTCGCACAGACGAACACAGGATTTGACTGAATCTGTTTATGCTGATATTAATATAAAGGTATCAGACAAATTTTCAGCTTACGCCGATTACGAGCGTAACCTTTATGATGGGAAAGAAATAAAAAACAGCCTGGGCTTTTTATACACAGCCCAATGTTGGTCCATGGACTTCCATCACACAAATGAGGCAGGTGATCACAGATACGCGTTTATGATAAATCTTTACGGACTGGGAGGACTTGGCAGCCGATGACAAAACTTACGAAAAAATGGTATGCCCTATATACAAAAACCAGATTTGAAAATATTGTAAGTGAAAGCCTCCTCAAAAAATCAATTGAGGTTTTTCTTCCAAAGGTCGAGGTCAGGAGCAAGCAGCGTGACAGAAAAAAAATGATCCGGGTTCCCCTTTTTTCGGGGTACCTTTTTGTAAAAACCGATCTTGACCCTCGCGAGCATCTTGAAATTTTAAAAACAACCGGGGCTTTCCGTCTCATCGGGACCGGTTCGACACCTGTTTCAATTCCGTCAGAAAATATCGAATCATTAAAGATTATAGTGGCAGGGGATAAAGAGGTGATAACCGGCACCCAGTTTAAAAAAGGAAACAAGGTCATGGTAACCGGTGGCCCTTTTGCAGGCGTGACCGGAACCTTTGTCCGATATAAGGGAGAGGGGCGTGTGATGGTGAATATAGAGGCCCTTGGTCTGTCTGCTGCAGTAGAGGTGCATGAAGAGGATATTCAGGCTTTGCCTGAAATCTTATCATAACAGCTTGACTTTTTATTAAATTATGCTAATAGAGCTTCCCAGTTCCCTTTTGTTTCCATATCATGGCCCGGTAACGGGAAGATGCCGGAGCCTGGAACGGGGGATTCATTCAGCTAACAATTATTGGGGAAGGAGTTTATATGAATAAACTGGAGCTTATTGCCACTCTCAAAAACGAAGCAGGCATTTCAAAAGCGGAAGCGGCAAAAGTGGTCGAGATATTTTTCGGAAGCATGGCAGATGCCCTGGCTGGGGGAGAACGCGTTGAAATTCGGGGACTGTGCAGCTTTTTTGTCAAAGATTACAAAAGCTATGTCGGCAGAAATCCCAAAACTGGGGAAAAAGTTACCATTGTCCCGAAAAAACTCCCGTTTTTCAAATGCGGGAAAGAACTGAAAGAGCGGGTGGATTATTGAATGGTGAATGGTGAATGATGAATGATGAATGATGAGTTTTCCGATCTTCACCCTTCACCCTTCATCCTTAACCCGCTATGAGATATTATGATGGATAATGACCTGCCTGCAAGCCTGATAAGAAACGAGTCCATGCAGTTGAGAGCGATAACATTGTTATCCACGCTCCTCCGAAAGGGAACCGTTCCCCACGCCCTCCTGTTTACAGGAATGGAAGGCGTGGGCAAACAGAGTGTTGCGATGATGTTTGCCATGGCATGCAACTGTCCGGACGTGACTGCCCAGTTTCCAGTTGTCAGCGGCCCGTCACATAAGGCAAGCATCAAACATCAAGCATCAAATTTATACCCATGCGGCGTTTGCAGATCATGCAGGAAAATTCAATCCGGCAACCACCCGGATATCAGTCTGATCGAACCGTCCGGTGCTTTTATCAAAATTGATCAGATTCGCACACTCTGTCACACGCTTGGCATGAAACCTTATGAGGCAGAAATGCGGGTGGTCATTATCATCAATGCCCAGGCCATGAATCCTGAATCGGGAAATGCGCTGCTCAAGGTGCTGGAAGAGCCTCCGGATCGGACGGTTCTGATACTGACTGCCATACAGACATCTGATCTTCTTTCTACGATTGTATCCCGGTGTCAGCACATCCGGTTTGATCCGATCTCAAGGGAAAAACTTGAATATCTGCTGGTCAGGGAACAGGGACTTGATCCGAATGACGCAGGAATAATCTCGGTTTTGGCAAACGGGAGCTACGCCGGAGCCTTGTCTATGATTAGGACGAATTGGATAAAGCGGAGAAACTGGCTGATCAATGAACTTGAATCACTGATTGTAGGGGATGCTTCAACACAGTTCCCCATTGCCCGCCTTTTGGGTTTTGCGGAAAAGTTGTCAAAAAATAAGGATACGCTTCCGGATTCTCTGGAAGTGATGAAAACTTGGCTGAGAGACCTGATTATCTGCAAACTTGTTCCTGATTCAGACCGGAGATATGATCCTGAACGAATCATCAACAGAGATTTGACAGACAGAATTCAGCATATTTCACAAAATATAATGGCAGAGCCGTTGCTTTCAAAGATAAAAGCAATTCAGTCCGCACAGAAAAAACTCCGGTCAAATGCCAATGTGAGACTGACCTTGGAAGCTTTGCTTATGCGGCTTGCACAATAATCAATGACAGACCAAAAAAGGATGAAGGATGAAGTCTGAAGTCTGAAGGATGAAGTCTGAAGTCTGAAATCTGAAATCTGTAAGGATGGATGATGAATGAAAAAAACAGTTGGTGTCAGATTCAAGCAGGCAGGCAAAGTTTATGACTTTGACGCAGGTGCTTTTGTGTTGAAACAGGCCGACCCTGTGATTGTGGAAACCGAGCAGGGGCTTGCTTTCGGAATCGTGGTGGTCCCGCCTGTGCTCATTGATGAAAGTGAGGTCCGAAAAGACCGTGTTCACAAAAAAGTTTTTCGTCTGGCAACTGAAAAAGATTTTCAGCAGAGGGAAAGAAATGCTCAAACTGAAAAAATTGCTTATGAGGTCTGCCTTGAGCACATTGAGGAGATTGGCCTTGAAATGAACCTTTTTTCTGTTGAAAGCACCTTTGACGCAAGCAAACTGACATTTTTCTTCACGGCTGACGGTCGTATTGATTTTCGGGAACTTGTGAAAATTATGGTCAACGAATTCCATAGCCGGATAGAAATGCGACAGGTGGGAATACGGAATCAGGCCAAAATGTGCGGCGGTATCGGAAGATGCGGGCGGGAGCTTTGCTGTTCATCGTTTATGGAAAAATTTGAGCCGGTTTCCATACGCATGGCAAAGGAGCAGAATCTGTCTTTAAATCCCACTAAAATTTCCGGTCAGTGTGGCAGACTGATGTGCTGTCTGACCTTTGAAAATGAAACCTATCGGGCGATGAAGGAAAATTTTCCAAAAATCGGAAAAATTGTAAAGACCGAAAGAGGAAAAGGCAAAGTGATCCGCCACAATGTTATATGCAACCGGGTTGTCGTCCGAATAGATGGCGGACATGAAACAGAATTGGAATTGGGTGAAATAAAAGAGGATGTTTGATGCTGGATGTTCGATGCTGGATGTTTGATGCTGGATGTTTGATGC
>JAOZLU010001095.1 GCA_029934695.1 Desulfobacterales bacterium
ATGGTGGCATGTAGGGTGGGTGGAGCCTGCGTAACCCACCATCAACCCACCATCAACCCACCATAAGATTCGTGTTCAACCCGCAGGCCTGTAGGGAAGATGGTGGGTTCCGCAGGCTCCACCCACCCTACAAATTGCGGAACAAAAGCTGATCCTAAAAAACATACCGAAAACAAAGAAAAATCCCATCCTTTTTGCTTCCGGCTGAAAGGGAGATTTTTGTATTTTCTTTCAAATTTTCTATAAACCGCCTGGTGTTATTCCGATTATATTTGCGGACGCTGTTTACAGAGCCGTAAATACTGCCCGTATAGAATCCCATCTCAACAAGGGTGATAATGCCTCCGAGGGCATGATTCTCGTTGTCAAAAGATTTATAAGCCGCGTACATCAGCGCACCGTTCAGCAGAAATGCCGTAGCGGCATCCCGATATCTCCCGCAGTAAAGATAGCCTGCTCCCGGAATAACAGAAAGATATCCCGCCAACCGGGGGCTTTTTCTGTGTATTGAATTTTTCTTGTCAAATTCATCAGAAAGTTTTTCCAACTGGTACTTATTCTTATTTTCTGGGCTGATCTTACCGAAATATGAACGGGCCTTCTCCCAGGATGCCATTTCAAGACAGAGCCAACCGGCTCTGTAATATGCTTCGTCCCGTACATTATTATCGTCTGCAATTGTTATCAGGTTGTGCAGATTGGAAATAGCAGGTCCGGGCGCATTCAGCCTGAGATAACATTCACTGATCATAAAATAGCTGGATGTTGGATGTTGGATGTTTGATGTTTGATGTTTGATGTTTGATGCTTGAAATTCATTATGCTTGTCAATGATTGAAGTAAAGGTATTGATGGCTTTTTTAAAATTTTTGCTTTCAAAATACGACATGCCGATCCTGAACCTTGCCAGTTCAACCCTCTCCTCTTCCGGGAAGAAATAGATGAACCGTTCATATTCATCAATGGCTTTGAGATATTCACCGTTTGAAAAATAATGTTCAGCAAAACTGAACTGTTTGTCAGAATCTATTTTAATAACAGCTTCGGCAAAACAATGAACCGTGAACTGTAAAAAACAAACAATAAAAAATACAAAGATTGAAGATTTCAATTTGATGCCTATTGCTTCAGTTCAGCGGGGCTTTACTGCACAACTTCCACCGAGAACCGCTCCCGTCGTCCGCTGCCGCTGATGGTCAGCCCGCTATTTTTTTACGGATGGTTTAAAAATGAGGAAGCTCCGATCCAAGCCCCGTAGGGGCGACATGTTTGTAGCACCGGCAGGCCCGAAGCCCCGTCACAAGCCCC
>JAOZLU010001096.1:0-81 GCA_029934695.1 Desulfobacterales bacterium
CCGAACCGAGCAATATTTGGTTTGAGGGTTCGGATTTGGCAATCCGAACCGAGCAGCATTTTGAGGTCCCGCCATCTTCCA
>JAOZLU010001096.1:181-1308 GCA_029934695.1 Desulfobacterales bacterium
ATCCGGCGGCCGGAGACGGTTCGGATTTGGCAATCCGAACCGAGCAGCATTTTGAGGTCCCGCCATCTTCCACGATGCTCCCGCCGGATTGCTAAATCCGGCGGCCGGAGACGGTTCGGATTTGGCAATCCGAACCGAGCAGCATTTTGAAGCCATTCATAATTCATTGGCTATTTCCGATAAATTTTCACCCCGCGGGTCAGAGTCCTCGGTATCGGAATTCCCAAGTTCCGGAACCGGGCACTGTTCACAACGATTTTTCCCTTTTCAGGTGCCCGAAGCGGGATGTCCGAGGGCCTCTTTTTTTTCGTCAATATTTCCGTTGCCATTTTTCCGGCCTGATAGCCATGCTGGTACCCTGAAACCACAACTCCCATGAGTCCGCCATGTCTCATCACCCATTCTGTCAGGCCCACCTCCGGGAGACTGCTGTTGCTGACCGTCCACCGCATCACTTTTTCCGGATCAGCCGTGTTCCCTGAATCATCTCTCAGGGTATGATACATGCCAAAGAGAAGTGCGTCGGTTTTGTCCTGATAATGTGCGACCGTCTTCTTCCATTCGGCAAAGGTTCCCACTTGTTGGTACTTTATCACCTTCACCCGAATATCTCCGCCGGCTTGGGCGAGGTCTTTGCGCATCCAACTGAGACCTCCCAGATTCGTGGGACTGTCATCTCCCACGGAAACCACCCGCTTGACCGAAGGAAGATGTTTTCCCAGCAGTTTCAAAGATTCCTTATGATAGGTTCGGAGAAGGAGGCCTGTAACATTTGACGCGGGATATCCGTAGTTTTTCGGGTTTGCGAGTACACTGCAGAAGACAAGGGGCATATTTTTACCTGCATAATGACGGCCCACATAATGCTGGGCATCATCACTTGATGTAATGAGCAGATCCGGCTTGTATTTGTCTATGGCTGCCCTTGCTTTCTGCCCCATGACATTCTTGTGCGCCTCGTCAGGGTGCTGTTTAGTATCCATGTAAAAGACATTCAGGTCTGTCTGTGTCCCTGTCAGCCCCTCCTTTATGCCCTGAAGAACTTTCTGAGACCATTCATAATCTTCATGATAGCTGTCCAGAAAGAATACCCGGTACGAGGCATCACTCGTAAGTACAGAGGCCAG
>JAOZLU010000558.1 GCA_029934695.1 Desulfobacterales bacterium
AAACATCAAACATCAAACATCAAACATCAAACATCAAACATCAAACATCAAAGGATAATTCAATAATGGAACTGTTTAAAAAGATAAGAGTTCTGTCTCTGGAGCAAGCCACGGTGCTGCCCTATCTGACGTATCGGCTTGCCACGGACGGAATGGAAGTGATCCGGATGGAACATCCTGTTTATGGTGACCCCAACCGGATGATCGGTGAAAATGTCCTGGGGGAAGAGCGGATGAATGCCTATTTTTTATGCATCAATGCGGGGAAAAAATCGCTGACCCTGAACCTTGCAGAACCGGAAGGTCAGAAAGTTTTCCGTTCTCTTGTTAAGGAACTGAAAATTGATATTTTTGCAACCAACCAACTGCCCGGGAAATACAAAAAACTGGGAATTGATTACGACACGCTGAAATCCCTGAAACCGGATATTATATGGCTGGGCGTCAGCGGTTTCGGCCCGGACAGCAATGAAGCCGCTTATGATCCCATATTGCAGGCCCGATCCGGACTGATGGAGATGACCGGCGAAGCAGAAGGAGATCCCCAGGTGATGGGCATCCCCCTTCCTGACATGGGAACGAGCGAACATGCTTATGGCCTTCTGATGAAGGCGCTTTTCAAGCGTGAGGCTACCGGAGAGGGAACCTGCATCCATCTCTCCATGTTTGAATCTTCCGTGTCCTGGCTCACCGTTCCCATCACACTTTCCGCCAGTTTTGGGAAAAGTATCACCCGTCGGGGGAATACCCACGCGTTTTTCTGCCCGGTTTCCGTGTATAAAACGAGTAACGGATTTGTCTATCTCGCGGTGGGGAATGATCGGCAGTGGAAATCTGTGGTTTCTCTGGAGCTGTTCAAGTCTCTGGATAAGCCGGAATACGAAAAAAATGAGGGCCGGATTCAGGATGTGGAACATCTGAACCGGGCCATCAGTGATATCACCGGAAATCACACGTCTGAAGAACTGACTGACCTGTTCAATTCAATCACCGTTCCCATCAGCAAAATAAAGACCATTCCGGAAGTCATCGCCGATCCTCTTGTTGAAAAGCGGCTGCTGTCTGCCGAGGACCCTGTTACCGGGTCCCGGATCACCCTTGCTCCGCCGCCGAACATGAGCCTGTTTCTTGAAGCAGCCGGTCAACAGCTTTCGTTTCCCCCGCGCTTTGGGGAGCAGAATCAGGAGATTTACGGACGACTGGGATATTCTGATGAAGACATTTCTCATTTCAGAGACAAGGGGATCATATAGACCGTTCGGGTTCAGAAAACTGCAGGGAAAGCGGATAAGAAAGGAAAAATACGCTTTCCCCTTACTTATCTCCGCTCCTGTCATTGTTCCCGGGTTCAGAAAACTGCAGGGAAAGCGGATAAGAAAGGAAAATACGCTTTCCCCTTACTTATCCTCCGTTCCTGTAGTTTTGCACCTGAAGGAACAAAGACGCTGACGATACAGGAATCGTGGCTTATAAAATATTTCGTATCTTTATACTGAATTAAAACAGGAGGTTTATTATGATTACCTGCTTTATGTCTCAAGTGGAATCTCATATTTGTGTGAAACCACCTGAGTCAGTTGAATCACTAATCTCAGAGCTTCGTTGACTTCCTGCGGTGTCTTGAAAAAAGCCGCCACATCCTCATCCAATCTGAACATAAGCTTGGCAAAACGATTCGATTTTGCTCTGGCAAAATCTTCTTCTCTCAGTTCGGGCATTTCCTCATCCGGAATTCCTTTCTGATAATTACCGGTTGAATTGTACCTGTTCATAACGCCTCCTTTCTGAGGATGTTAATTTTCTGGCGCTGATAATTCGGATGCAATCTTCCTTATCTGCAAAAACAACATACAATAAGCGATTTTTTGACGATTGACCAACAATTATTTCACGTTGTTCCAGAATTGAATGAAAACGATCTTCAATAATAGCGGCGAATATATCATCAAAGACGGTCCGAGCTTCTTCAAAAGCAACACCGTGTTTTTCAAGATTACTTTGATTCTTATGTGAATCCCATTCAAATTTCATAGACTATAATTTCCCAGCTTGCAGTTCCGCCTTTAGGTAATGCGGAACTACGAACTGAGACTGCAAAAAACCGCTTCGCTTAATTTTTGCACTCCGCATTTTATAATTCAAACTTCCGAAGTTTTTCAAAACTTCGGAAGCCTTATTCCTGAATTACCCTTCGTAAAGCACAGCCAGTATGGTCGCACTTCCGTTTTGGGATCCCAGCACATGAGGTGTGGTGGACAGATAATATGCACTGTCCCCAGGTTCAAGGTCGAACCTGTCTTCCCCGATTTTCAGCATAACCTCACCGTTCAGCACATAAATAAATTCTTCTCCGCCGTGAACAGATGCTTCTTCTTCAGGGTTCTCTTCCAACTGCACGAGCAGAGCTTCCATGTGACGCCCTTTCACTTCGGGCGCAAGCGTCTTGTAAGTGTAGAGGTTTTTCTGGCCTTTCTGTGATGTGGATCTGGATACAGTCTTCTGCTCGCCTTTCCTGGTGATGGAATAGAGTTTCTCACCCACCCCGGAAACCAGGCGGCCAAACGCGCTGTCGAGCGCCTTTGAAAGCTTCATCACTGCGCCGAGCTGCGGTTGCACTTCATTATTCTCTATCTGAGACAGAAGTTTCACATCAAACCCTGTCATGTTTGAAAGCTCATCAACAGACAGGCCTTTTTCCTGTCTCAGCGTTTTGATCCGAGTTCCTATTTCTTCTATGCCTGACTGTGCTGACTTTGAAATATCACCTGTCAGGTCTTCAAAAAAATCAACATTTATGTGAGGTGTCTGATCTTTTGTTTCCATTTTCCAACTCCTTATGTAGGCTTGATGTTTGATGCTGGATGTTTGATGTTTGATGTTTGATGTTGGATGCTGGATGTTTGATGTTGGAGTGTCGAATATTGAACATCGAACATCAAACATCGAACTCAAACATCGAACATCAAACATCGAACTCAAACATCGAACATCGAACATCGAACATCGAATATTATTTCGCACGATATTGTTCAGGCAAAACCGCATTGGAAGACCAGTCTGAGGGAAACTTCTGATCTGACGCTTCACCAAATTTTTCTTTCCTTTTCGCCAAGCCGGGCCGGGCAAAGTGCATGTGTCCTTCTTTCAGAGTACGGCCATTGAGCATGGCTTCGGAACGCAGTCTCCGGCCAAGGGTTTTTTCCATGAGTTTGCCCATTTGAAGAATCCGGTCCACATCGTACCCATGCTCAATTCCCATCTCATCAATCTGAACCAGGGTATCCTCAAGCGTGACAAGGCCGACATAACGGGGGTCCGTGTAATAATATTCGCCTGTTCCTCTGGTGGGACAGTCATCCAGGAAGTTGGCAGGCTGACCGCCCAGACCGCCCAGAGTGGCTTCAAATTGGGTGATTCCTGCGTGCAATGCAGCCAAAACAGATGCCGATGCCACGCGTTTTGTTTCGTGAAAATGGGCAATGTGGAGACTTACATCCGGCATTTCATCCAAGACCATGGAAAAATAGCGATATACATCAGGGGCCGACGCGCTGCCGTCATGATCCGCATGTTCAATATCATGTGCGCCGATTTCGAGCCACCGTTTTGAAAATTCCACTGCGTCCTTCAACTCAGTCGCGCCGCCGATGGGACTTCCCCATATCGTGCTGACCGTGCCGCACATCATCATGCCTGCATCATTGCATTTTTTGATGCTTCGCTCACATTCTTTCCAGTAATCTGGAAGGGTTGTCCCGGAGTTGGCAAAATGATGCTGTTCCTCGGTGGAAACCATCATCAGAAGACGATCCGGTGCGATCCCCTTGTCTTTCAACTGGATGGCGCGGTCAACAGCGGTTTCACGGATCGTAATGCACGTCAGGCAAATATCATCATAATTAATGCCTTTTCTTTCGCAGCGAGTTTTGAAGCGGTCGCTTCTCAGGTGCGTCAGCAATTCTTCCGCATCACTGAACTGAGGCATCAGATAGGGACTTCCCAAGTTGGTAACTTCAATATCCCGACAGCCCGCGAAGATCAGTTCCTCAAGGTAATAAATCTTTGCCGCAGTTGAGACAAATTTTTCTTCATGCTGGAAACCATCCCGGATGGTGATGTCTCCAATCGTTACTTTTTTGGGCATCCTGGGAAAAATCTTCCAGTAATCATATTCAGTCATATTTTCAATAAACTCCTTATTTCATAAAAATTATATTCTAAGACCTCCCAAGCGTTGGAAACTTGGGAGGTCATTTATTCTCCAGACTTTCACATTCAGGCCGGACGGGATTTGCAATCCCGTCCGCAACATTTTCATTCAGGCCGGACGGGATTTGCAATCCTTCAGGCCGGACGGGATTTGCAGGCCGGACGGGATTTGCAGGGCCGTCCGCAACATTTTCATTCAGGCCGGACGGGATTTTTTCAGGCCGGACGGGATTTGCAATCCCGTCCGCAACATTTTCGCCCTGTCACCGGATCACCGGAAACGGTCCGGACGGGATTGCAAATCCCGTCCGGCTTGGCTTAAAACTTAAAACTTAAAACTTAAAACTTAAAACTT
>JAOZLU010000081.1 GCA_029934695.1 Desulfobacterales bacterium
TGTTTGATGTTTGATGTAAAAAAATAATAAGGAATTAAAAGAATGGCAAAAATCATCCCCTTCAGGGGAGTTATGTATAATAAGGATGAAATTAACGACCTCTCAGCTATTGTAACGCCCCCTTTTGATGTGATTTCAGAGGAGGATCAATGTTATTTCCATGAATGCCATCCGCAAAATGTCATTCGGCTGATACTGGGCAGGAAAACTGAAAATGACAGCGATGACAACAATTGTCATACAAGAGCCGCAGACTGTTTTAATGAATGGCTTTCAGAGGATATCCTGGTGCAGGACCATTCACCGGCATTTTATCTGACATCTCTTGAATTCCCTTTGGAAGACAGGACAATGATACGCTTTGGGCTGATCGCCCTGGTCGGTCTTGAACCATTTAAAAAAGGTATTATCCTCCCCCATGAAAAAACTTTTTCCAAAGTAAGATCAGAGCGTCTTGAGCTGATGAAGGCATGCAACACCAACTTCAGCCCCATCTTTTCGTTGTATTCTGATCAGAAAAACATCCTCAGTACATTAAGAGAGGCTGTTTCCGGAAAAACACCGGACATGGCATTTGCAGATAACAAAGGCCATAAACACAGGCTGTGGCGCATAACCAATCCGGCTGTGCATGAATATATTTCCAAATCCATGAAAGGGAAAAAGATATTTATTGCTGACGGTCACCATCGGTATGAAACTGCTCTGAACTACAGGAACTGGGTCAAAGCCAATATTGCTGATTTTTCAGCAAAGCATCCGGCCAACTATGTGATGATGTATCTCAGCAGCATGGAAGACACAGGAATGATAATACTTCCCGCCCATCGTATGCTCAAGGGGATTCAGAAATCGGTGATTACCGGGTTTGTCCGAAAAGCCAAAAAATATTTTAAGATTAAGACCATACCCTTAGGAGAAAGTGCGGCCGCGGAACTCGTGTCAGCGATGAAATCGGACAGTTCAGAAAACAGAATCGGGGTTTCCATGAAAAATGCCAGGGGATTATACCTCCTGACCCTGAAGCCGGACATTATGGACAAGATGTTCAAAGACGAACTTCCGGACGCGTTGAGAAACATTGATGTGACGGTGCTGACTCGCCTTATTTTTATGAAAATCCTCGGATTTGATCAGGCCAGGCTTGACAATGAAAAAATGATTGCCTATTCGAGCATTGCAGAGGAGGCCATTGATGCGGTTGCCCTGGGCAAGTGTGACATGAGCTTCATCCTGAATCCGACCCGAATTGAGCAGGTGCAGGAGATTGCTCAGAAGGGCCTGATTATGCCAAGGAAAGCAACGTATTTTTATCCTAAGGTTATTGTAGGTCAGGTGATGAATATATTGGAATAAGGGATTTACAATCCGAACATCTTGCCAGCAAATGTTCTGTCAGTCCCGGCATAAGTTTCGGACGGGGTTGCAAACCCCGTCCGGCCATGAACCCCGTCCGGCCATGGAGTCAGGCACTACATTTCTGATCCGAACATTTCACTGACTTCATCTGTGTAAGAGCCGTCTTCGTGGCGGATAACCAGAGGGGGGGCGATCTTTATGCCCGGACGTCCTCCCCTGACCCCTTCGACCAAAATGAGTTTTGCCTGAGTGTTCCGGCCGGAGTGGATCATACGAAGGAATTTGGGTTCAATGCCGGCAGATCGCATCTCGGTAAGCATATCTGTCATGCGTTCAGCCGGATAGACCGTAACAAATTTTCCTGAAAGGGACAGCATGCGCCGGGCTGTTTCAACAACATCAGAAAGCGTGGCCCTGATTTCATGCCTGGCAATTGCCCGCTCCTGATTCGGGTTTATCCGCCCGGAACGGATCTTCCTGTATGGGGGGTTGCTGACAACCAAGTCTGTCGGATTCGGTATCATATCACGCCTTAATGTTTTCATATCCCTGCAAAGGATCGTAATCCGGTCCTCCATACAATTTTCTTTTACATTGATACCCGCTATGTCAGCAAGTCCTTCCTGTATTTCAATGCCATAAATTCTGACATTCAAATTTTGATATGCCAATATCAGGGGAATGATGCCGCATCCTGTTCCCAGATCAAGAACGGTGCCCTCTGCATAAGGTGCGATATGGCAGGCCAGTATCACGGCATCAATGGAAAACCGATATCCGGACCGGCTCTGCCTAACCTGAATGCGCCTATTTAAAAAGGTATCGTCTGCAAGGGCATTCATTCCTTGTCAACAGGTCCGACTTTGAATTTTATCTCATTAACCAACTGTTTTCCCAAGGCATCGTTGATTTTTTTCAGCATTTCCTTTTTATTAAACTGAAGTTGCTGCATCCATATTGAACTGGAAACATTCACCACAAGAAGCTTTCCCCTGATAGCGGCCGGCTGGGCATTTTCTGCTATGGCTTCTCCCACCGCGCTGTTCCACAGGCTCCAAATTTTTGACAGTTCCCCATCAGATTGACAGCGGTATGTTTTTAAAGTCTTATTTATAATGCTCCCGATTCTTACAAATCCTTCAGAATTTTTCCGATCTGTTTTCATAATAGAAATAATCATACTGAATGATTTGTCAGAGTGTCAAGAAAAACAGCAGTTTTAAGATGAGATATAAAATTAATTCTTTAAATTAATATTTATATCAACGAGTTACTCTCTCAAAATAAAAATATTTTTTTTTTTTGGATTTTTCTCTTGACTTGTTGATATTTAGATGGTATTTTTCAGATTAGTTTACAGAGGGTCTATTGTCAATCTGAGTCTGCAATATGAATCCACCAAATTTAATCCTTTATTACAAAATTGATAAGGAGAATGCAATGAAACAATTTAAAAAGATGGGAAGTATGTTGTTAACTGGGATTGCTTTTTTGGCGGTCACAGCTCTGAATGCATCAGCTGTAGTGGATGCACCTGCTCCGACTCCTGAGCCTGCCACGATGCTCCTTCTGGGTGCTGGCGTGATCGGCCTTGTGGTTTTGCGGAAAAAAATCAGGAAATAAGTGGCATTTGTCAAATTAAGCTCTCAGAAAAAGGCAGTACCTGATAAGAGGTTCTGCCTTTTTATTTACCCAACATTCTGTTTTGCAGTTCCACCCGAATTTGTCCCCATTATTATGATGATGAGCCGTTTTCATGAGATTTTCAGATGATTTCCCTATAAGTTCTGATTTTTTCTTGACTTAAAAATTTATATATTTTAAATAATGAAAAGACTGGGTTTCGGATTTCGGACATTCCATAAAATAAATTTACAGGATAAAATCAATGAGCTGGGATTGGGAAAAACTTAAAGAACAACAGCAGAAAAGGGGAGACATGCCTCCCCAAATGGATGAATTTATTGATAAGGTAAATAAATTCAAATTGCCGGGCAGGCCAATACTTATCCTGCTTATCATTGTTGCACTGATCGGTTCTTCAATATTCTATACGGTCGCAGTTGATGAGGTCGGTGTTGTCCAACGCTTCGGGAAACATGTCCGTGTCGGTAATCCCGGGCTTAACTTCAAATTCCCGGCCGGGATTGAAAAAGTGACAAAAGTTAAAGTCAGACGGGTTTACAAGGAAGAGTTCGGCTTTCGCTCCACCCGCACAGTCGGAGGACGTTTCTCATCTGAAAGTGAAAATGACGGTGTCGCCCTCATGCTTACGGGAGACCTGAATGTGGCACTGGTTCCGTGGATTGTTCAATACAAGATAAGGGACCCTTACAGTTATCTGTTTAAAGTTCGTGATGTCACCAGGCTGCTCAGAGATCTGTCTGAAGCCGCTATGCGGCTTGTAGTGGGTGACAGAAGCCTTGATGAGGTCATCAGCAAACGGGAAGAGATTGCTGAAGAAGCCAAAAAAGTCCTTCAGGCAGAACTCAATCAGGCAGAAACCGGTATAAAACTTGAAACCATAGAGATGAAACGGACCAATGTGCCGGTGCCTGTCCAGTCATCATTTAACGAGGTGAACCAGGCAACTCAGGAGAAAGAAAAGCTGATTTATCAGGCAAAAGAGGGCTACAACAAGGCTATCCCCGCTGCCAAGGGAGAAGCGGAAAGAACCATAAAGGCTGCGGAGGGATATGCGCTTGACAGGATTAACCGGGCAAAGGGGGATGCCTCCAGGTTCACGTCGGTTTATGAAGAGTATGTCAATGCAAAGGATGTGACCAAAAGGCGTCTTTATCTTGAGACGCTCAAAGAGCTTTTCCCCAAGCTGGGTCAGAAATACATTATTGATGCAGATCAGAAAAACCTTCTCCCTTTTCTTAATTTGGGAAAAAAATAAGGGGCTGAAAGCTGACCCAAAAGTGGAAAGTGACTTTTTTTACTTTCAACTTTCATCTTTTTACTTCCAGACAAGCGAGTGTAAAAATGCAACTTAAAGGAATTATATTGATTTTTGTGGTGATAGGCTCTGTTGTCATTTACGCTTCGGCGTATGTGGTGGATGAAACAGAACAGGTCGTTGTGACCCAGTTCGGGAAGGTGGTGAAAATCCCGATAACAGAGCCTGGTCTTTACTTCAGGCTGCCCTTCATTCAGCATCCCACTTATTTTCCAAAAAATCTTCAGGAATGGGATGGTGATCCGGGACAGATTCCCACTTTGGACAAAACCTATATATGGGTTGATGCGTTTGCCAGGTGGAAGATCGTTGATCCCATAAAATTTTTCCAGAACGCAGGGAATATGGACAGTGCCATGGGACTTCTGGATGATATTATTGACCCTGCAATAAGGAATTTTATCACATCTTACAGCCTCATTGAGGCGGTCCGCAAAAGTAATCGGGAACTGCCCTTGGAAGCAGGGCTGGAAGGTATTCAGAAAGAGCATGCAGCCTCATATACAATCGAAAGCGGAAGAGAGAAAATCACACAGGAAATCCTGAAACAGGCCCAGCCCAAGCTGGACAGGTTCGGTATTGAGCTTGTGGATGTCAAGATCAAACGGATCAACTATGTTGACAGGGTGAGAAAGTCCGTTTATGACCGGATGGTTGCGGAACGCAGGCAGATTGCTGAAAAGTTTCGCTCTGAGGGAAAAGGGGAAGCACGAAAGATTATCGGTGAAAAAGAGCGGGATTTGAAACAGATAACCTCAGAAGCTTATAAAACTGCTCAGGAAATTAAGGGAAAAGCTGATGCTGAAGCAACAAAGATATATGCTGAAGCTTATGGCGCAGATCCTGAATTCTATTCATTCACCAAGACCCTTGAAATCTATAACGAGACGCTGGATGAAAAAAATTCCCTTGTACTTTCAACTGACTCAGAATTCTTAAAATATTTTAAAGGCTATTCCGGTGAAGCAGCCAATCGGAGTCAGTCGCCCGGCAGTCCTGCAAACGCTTATACGAGCCAGGCGGATTAAATGCAGTTTCAGGTTTCAAGTTTCAAACAAGAAAAAGCACCGATCTTTCACAAACTGGTGCTTTTTCTTTTTAAAAAGAAGCTGCAGGTAGCATTTATTTACCCTTCCTTCTCTGATGCCGCGTACGGGCCAAAAGTTTTCTGTGTTTATGTTTTCTCATTTTTTTCCTTCGTTTTTTAATAACAGTACCCAACAAATCACCTCCTTTCGACGAATTTCTTTACGAAACAGACAAAACATTACTGCAGACATCAGATTTTGGATTTTTTTCAATAAAAAATAAAAAATTGTCCTGCGACATAAGAAAATTTTTTGAAAAACTTGGTTAACAGGCATTATTCTTTTTTATGACACGCCGGAAATATTTTTTAAACGTCGGGTATTTTTTTATCCCAATTGCCGCCTTATCGTCAGGCCAAGCTTTCAGAGAAAAAATCTGCATCTGAATACTATATTTTCCTTATTTAATATGGAATTTATTTTTTTTCAAGCTTTTAAAAGTTGATCGTGTAAAATATTGTATTAGTTTTTTGACATCTTTATATAGAAACCAAAAAGCAGTTTGCACTTTTTCAGGCTTTCGGAACGGCTTTGCAGGTCGTTCAAAACAATTTGCAAAATTGTTCTAAGTACCTGGCCATATGTTTTCAGGTATTTGCATATTGTAAACCGCAGATGAACGCAGACGGCGGAGTCATCCGCGTTCATCCGTGTTCATCTGCGGTTTGTGAAAGCTGTTTTCTTGAGAAAAAATCCCGGGAAACTTTTGGCCAAGTACTTACTACAGCAACTCGTAAATTCGTCCCCCCTCTCATCTATTATATAAGAGAGGGGTGACGAACTTATGATTTGCTGTACTACAGTAAAGTTCCCCATAACTGTCAGGCAGGTATGAATAAAATGAAAAAGCTGAAAATATTTGGCCCGGGACAGATAGACATTGTAAATGATTCTGCTGAACTGTCTGAAGAACTTGTAAGCAATTTTTATAAAATGTCTGCAAGCCAATGGCTTCACCTCAAATACGACATAAAAACCCTGACCCATCTTTGCAGTGACGAGATCGTTCATGGCCCTTTTGCCCAAGTCGTCCGTTATGAAGGCAAGCAGGAAGACAAACATCTCAGCTCTTCAACATACAATTTTTATAAAATATGTCTTCAGGATCATGCCATCCTTTCAAAATTGAAACAGTCTCCGGATATAAAACTTTTTCCTTTTGCGCTGTACATCATGACCCACGAACTCATTCATATTGTCAGATTTTGCAAGTTTCTTCAAAGCTTTGATGCTTCACCCCTTGAAAAAATGGCAGAAGAGATCCGTGTGCATGAAAATACACACGAAATTCTCAGCACAGTTCAGATTCCGGGAATGGGAAATGTTTTTAAATTTTATGATCAATGGGGCCTGCATGAGCAAAAAAAAAACTGCCGGCCAAATTCTTGACAACATAAAAACACTCCCTATATTAAATTTCAGTCTGAGCTGCCTGAAAGGGTTTGTCAGGGCTTTTTACCCTTTAACAAATATTTTTGAGGAGGTTTTTCCAAAGATGCCTATCTATGAATATGAATGCGCCCAATGCGGCAAGATTGATGAAGTCATTCAGAAATTTTCTGATGAACCGCTCACGACATGCAGGAACTGTGAGGGAACGCTTCACAAGCTTATTTCCCAGAGCAGCTTCCACCTGAAGGGATCAGGGTGGTATGTGACAGACTACGCCAGCAAATCGAAGGACAGTTTCTCTTCGGCTGCTGATAAAAAGGAAAAGACGGCCTCTGACACAAAGGAAACAAAGAAGGCCGCTGACAAAACGCCTTAACTGTATGCGCCCGCAGGTCAGCATTTCATCCGGACTTCAGGATGAACGATAAATGAAACGGGCACTTATATTGTTCCGTCAAAAGCACGGAATTTATAGGATATGATTAAAGATTCCGGCTTTTTTATATGAAACTGAAACAAGTTTCCGGCTTGTGGGGCTTTCATGTTTCGTTGTGGCTGACAGGCCATGTCTGTTCGTGGGAACAGATGCTGAAATATGAAAATTTCCTGCATGGATAATTTTTTTTTTAAACAAAAGATAAGGAGATTGTAACAATGAAACTCAGACCACTACAGGATCGGATTCTCGTCCAGCGTGTTGAAGAAGAAACAAAAACCAAGGGAGGGATCATCATCCCTGACACAGCCAAGGAAAAACCGGCAGAAGGAAAAATTGTCGCCGTTGGAAACGGCAAAACAGGGGATGACGGCAAAAGAATTCCTCTTGACCTCAAAGATGGTGACCGGATTCTGTTTGGAAAATACTCCGGAACCGAGGTGAAAGTTGAGGGTGAGGAATATCTGATCATGCGTGAAGACGACGTTCTTGGAATAATCGAATAATAAATTAACTTTCAATATAGACGGAGGACAGATAAAAAATGGCGAAACAGATAAAATATGATATGAAAGCCCGTGAAGCCATGCTGAACGGAGTCAAAACACTTTCCGATGCGGTCGTTGTGACGCTTGGTCCCAGAGGAAGAAATGTTGTCATTGACAAATCCTGGGGTTCTCCCACGGTCACCAAAGACGGCGTAACCGTGGCCAAAGAGATTGAGCTGGAAGACAAATTCGAGAATATGGGTGCTCAGATGGTGAAGGAAGTTGCCAGCAAGACCAGTGACATGGCCGGTGACGGCACAACCACAGCCACTGTGCTTGCCAGATCCATTTATGAGGAAGGCCAGAAACTGGTTGCGGCCGGCAACAATCCCATGTCCATCAAACGGGGCATTGACGCCGCTATTGAGGTTGCTGTCAAAGAACTTGGCGCAATTAGCAAACCCACCAAAGATCAGCGTGAGATCGCCCAGATCGGCACAATTTCTGCAAACAACGACGAAACCATCGGCAATATCATTGCGGAAGCCATGAACAAAGTGGGCAAAGAAGGCGTGATCACTGTTGAAGAGGCCAAGAGCATGGAGACGACGCTTGAGGTCGTGGAAGGTATGCAGTTTGACCGCGGATATCTTTCTCCGTATTTTGTAACCGATCCGGAAAAAATGGTTGTGTCTCTGGAAGAACCGTATCTCCTTATCAACGAGAAAAAAATCAGCAACATGAAAGACCTTCTTCCCATCCTTGAGCAGATCGCAAAAATGGGCAAACCCCTTGTGATCATTGCAGAGGATGTGGA
The DNA here is from genome assembly GCA_029934695.1 of Desulfobacterales bacterium. Lineage (GTDB taxonomy): Bacteria > Desulfobacterota > Desulfobacteria > Desulfobacterales > 4be13 > JAOZLU01. The sequence continues at coordinate 8,543 of JAOZLU010000081.1, forward strand.
CGGCGAAGCCCTTGCCACACTGGTTGTCAACAAACTGAGAGGCACGTTGCAGATTGCCGCAGTCAAGGCCCCGGGCTTTGGTGACAGAAGAAAAGCCATGCTGGAGGATATCTCAATTCTGGCCGGAGGTCAGGTGGTGTCCGAGGATCTGGGGCTCAAATTGGAAAACATGACGCTTGCTGATCTCGGCAAAGCCAAACGTGTGACCATTGATAAGGATAACACAACCATCGTGGACGGCGCAGGCGAACGCACCGCTCTGGAAGGCCGGGTAAAACAGATCCGTGCCCAGATTGACGATACGACCTCTGATTACGACCGTGAAAAACTTCAGGAGCGACTGGCCAAACTTATCGGCGGTGTGGCGGTGATCAATGTCGGTGCTGCAACCGAAACCGAAATGAAAGAGAAAAAGGCCCGTGTTGAAGATGCTCTGAACGCAACCCGTGCGGCTGTCGAAGAGGGCATCGTGCCTGGCGGCGGAGTGGCCCTGGTACGCTGTCTGTCTGCTTTGGAAAAGATAGAAGTTTCTTCCGAGCAGAAGCTGGGTGTGAAAGTTGTCATGCGCGCTATTGAGGAGCCGCTTCGTCAGATCGTCAACAATGCCGGTTTTGAAGGCTCAGTGGTGATTGACAAAGTCAAGGCTGGTGAGGGATCTTTTGGTTACAATGCCGAGACCAATGCTTATGAGGATCTGATTGAAGCAGGTGTCATTGATCCCACAAAGGTGGCCCGTTTTGCGCTTCAGAACGCAGGAAGCGTCGCCTCACTGATGCTGACCACCGAAGCCATGATTGCTGACAAGCCTGAAGAAAAACAGGATGCCATGCCTGCAGGCGGCGGCGGCGGAATGGGCGGCGGAATGGGTGGAATGGGCGGAATGGGCGGAATGATGTAATTGTCAATTGAAAATTGAAGAACCCATGATTCAATTCTCATTCAGAAGTAACTGATAAAAAAGCCCTTTTGCTTATTAGCATAAGGGCTTTTTTTTTATTATACGAACCAGACCTCCGAGGTTTTTAAAACCTCGGAGGTCTCACAAGGTCGAAAGGCATTCAGATGTATTACAGAAAAGATTTTCAGAGAAGTGTATGCATAATGGCAACGATGATATTTGTTTTTCCTTTCAGCCTTTGTGCTGAGGAAAACAAAGAAACCGTCACCAGCACAGAATCTGTAAATGCTGCTGAAAAAGGCAGTGGAATCGTTGAAGATGAGACAGGCGTTTACTATATCGTTAAAAAAGGGGATACGCTCTGGAGTCTTTCCCAACAATTTCTTGACTCACCGTGGCAATGGCCCGGGCTGTGGGCGGAAAACAGTGATGTCCCCATCCTCAATCCCCATGACATCTACCCGGGTCAGCGGATCCGTCTGGTCCCCCGAAAAACTCCCAGCAAAGCCGAACTGTCCGAACAATTCAGACTGACCGGGCAGGAGCCTGAATTTGACCAGTCTGCACAGGCCATGGTAAAACCCGAATTTTCTGAGCCTGTTCAAAAAAAAGAAGTGCCATATTTTGCCTATCCGTCAATTGACCGTGTCGGATTCCTCATGAAAAAACCTGCGAAGTCAAGCGGTTCCATATTTAAGGCAAAAGATGACAAAGGGATGATCAGCAAGGGGGATCAGGTCTATATCAGGGAAGCAGGAACAAATGCGCTCCTTGTGGGGAGGCATTATACGGTCTATAGGACCATGAAACCGACAGAAGATGAAAAGACGCTTATATCCATTGGTGTCCAGCATTTCCTGACTGGCATTGTTGAAATTACCGAAAAAAAACCCCGCTTTGCCATTGGCAGAGTGATTCAGTCTTTCCGGGACATTGCGCTCAATGATCTGCTGATGCCACGTATTCCCCGCTCTCCCAAAATCACCTTGGCGGAAAGTGTGAAAGGATTTGAGGGAAAAATTCTTGCCTCCGAAGATCATGCAGGTATCATCGGTGAACACAGCGTCGTATTTATCAATAAGGGGGAAGACGACGGTGTCAGATCCGGCCAGCAGTACAGCATATATTATCAGGAAAAGGCAAAATTGGATCCCCAAAGTGAGGAGGAAATCCTCCTTCCCCCTGTTGACTTCGGCAAACTGATTGTTCTTCTCACACAAAAGACCACTTCAACGGTTCTGATTATTCAGTCTGACAAGGCCATTCATTCTGGAACGAAAATTCGGAGTCCATAGAGGGATGAATGGGGTAATGCTGAAAGTCAGCCGCAGGGCCAAGTAAAGGGGGATATCCGGCGGCCCGGATTTGGCAATCCGAGCCGAACAGCAGGGGATGACTGCTTACTTTATTTATTTTTTGTCGAATTAAAGGTGTCAAGCTTTTCAGTATAAGCTTTCTGCTTTTCCTTGTACTCTGCAACTTTCTCCTTAAAGCGTAACATCTTTTCGTTTTGTGCTTTGATAGCGGCGGAAGTTGCAAGCCCCTTCTCCTTTTCTTTTACAAGGGCCTGCTCATCTTGTCTTATCTTGGCATATTCTGCATCCAGGGCTGCTTTTTCCTTTTTCATACCCTTCAGGGAACTTTTTTTTTCTTCTTTCCGATTTTTTTCCTCTTCTCTTTGGGCCGTCTCCCGGGCCTTCCTGTCTTCCAATAACTCATTGCGGGCTTTTTCAGCCCGCTGTTCCGGAGTGAGGAAATCATCCGGTTCTTTGTAACTCTTGGGCTGCTGATCTTCCGGGACCTCGGCAAGATTGTCCGTAAAGCGGGTCACACCATTTTCATCCTTGTACCGGTAAAATTCGGCAGAGGCCAAAGATGGGAGCCATATACAGATAATCAGCAATAATCCGGCTCGCAGAAACATTGTAACATTCCTTCCTGGTGTCATTCTGATTCTCCTTATTCCAGCGAAGGCGGGAATCCATATATTAACATTAAAAAATTATGGATTCCTGCTTTCGTTTAAATGACATATTTCAAGCACTCTTTTCAAACACTCTTTTTTTCTGATTTATCCTTAATCCACAATCTCTTTCCAATAGGCCACGTTACTTGGCCTGTCCACTCTGGTTGGTGTCTCTTTATCCTCCTCATCATCATCGTCGTCATCATCATCATCGTCATCATCATCGTCGCCAGTGCCGCCACCGCCACTCTCTGAGGAATTTTCTGATGATGTGTAGATACAATCATCATCTCCGCATTCTATTATCGTGGCAGGACTGCTGGGATCTACATCCTCTGGTGTTATGTTCTTTCCATTACATGCTGTCAGTATATGCAGACCGTAGGAAATCCCTCCTCCCGGGCTGCACGGATCGCCTTCATCAATTGAAGGAATGACTGAAGATGCTATGATTTTTCCGACTCTGACAATCACATCGTCAATTATCCTCTCTCCGGCGGGAAGGTCTATATACCAGCCAACATGCCTCCCGTCGCTGCTGGCTCCAAGTTCCGGCTTGAACCACTCAACCTCCTCAGCCTCAGCCTCATCAAGTTTTTGTTCCATCAGAAAGACATTGGACTCTCCTCCTGACTCCAAAGGCGCACCTTTTTCCGGGTTTGTGCTATTTCCTCTTTTTCCCAGATGTTTCCCATCAGGATCAGTCCCGATAAACGACCATGCTTCTGCCCAGTCCCATACTGCATATATGCTTTGCTGAGATCTGTCTGAGGCATCAGTCAATGTCAGGAGTTTGCCGGTTCCGAAAGTAATAATATACCCTGGGGAAGTACAATGCTTCAGACCATTCGGTTCTGTGGTAATGGGCTGGTTATCCTTGGTTTTGAACAGTGGGTGGCCCCCATAAGCAACTCCCCAGTTCGCAGGATCAGGATCGGTAAGATCAAATTTCCACAGATTGCCCTGCAGATCTCCTGCATAAGCATAGTCAATCCTGCCACGAGTATCTGCGATCAGATCAGTCAGCAGGGGCGTGGAAAGACCGTTGCACTTGGTGTCATCACCTGCCACCACAATCGGCGCCCTTACCGGCTCGCCGGTTGCTGCATCAAGTATATAAAGAGCAGCCTTATTGCTTGAACTGTCATAGCCGTTGCCGAAAATTACGACCCATTGGTCATTGCTGTTGTCACCTGGAGATTCAGGATCGTAACCAATGTTGGAGTTGACGATATATGCCCTGCTGAAGCTGAACCCCATGTTTTCATCAGAAGAACACGGATAGCCCTTTATATTCACAACATCATCTTCCAGCTTCATCATACATCCCTCTGTCTCGTTATAAGGAGATTTCGGGTATTCCCACTTCACATTGCCCGCACTGAAATCCATGGGAGTGGATATGTCAAGGCAGTAGTAGCCTTTTCCGCCTTTCCCCAGACCGCCGACCAGTAAAGTCTTGCCTGCTATTTCATCAGGTCCTGATGTGATCTTTTTGGCATAAGGTCCGATATCGACAAAATACTCGTGGCCGTACTCAGGGTTTGCCAGTCTTACGAGTTTGTCAAATATCAGGTTGGGAATATAGGCAAAAACTTCGTTACCATTATCTGCATCAAAGGCATGAAGCATTCCGTCATTGGCACCTGTATATATGATATTGCCGGCATGGGCTGCTGTCTGTTTTCTGTGCATGGGCCTTGCATGGATAATATCTCCCAATATGCCGGACTTGACGACAACCTTCCCTTCATCAACCCTGATTTCATCACGGGTCCTGAAAGAGGACGTGGGTTCATTGGTCCGGTCTCCCTTCACATAGTCCATTATCGCTTTGGCTCTGACATCGTCACTTCCGTCCCTGAGCAATCTTTTTTGTCTGTCGGTCAGTTTGTCAAAGTTTGTATCAGACTTGAAAAGGATGCCGTCTTCTGTTTCGTTATAGGTAAATACCTTTCTGCTTTCCCAATCCGTGGCAGCCAATTGTTCATTGGCGGACCAGCGGTAATCACTGAAACTGAAACTTCCTGTAGTCTCATCCAGCCTGTAAGCCTTCAGGTCTCCTTTCCAGGTAACTGTCTCATAGCTCGGCATATACAGGTCAGTGTCTGATTGCAGCACCGGCCCGCTAGCGGCACTCCCTGCGCTGACTCCCCCGAGGAGCTGTGCTTCAATGACTGATGCGAGTTTTTTCAATGCCTCTTCCAATTCTTCGGGGCTTGACGCATTCATGTACTCGCCTCTTCCGTTCACGGCCGCATGAAACAGGTCATCAACTTTTTTCGGTTTAGTATCAGGACAGTCCCAACTGCTGGGACAGCAACCTGGGGAACAGTTCAACTGGCAATTTTCATAAACACTCGGGGCTATCTCACCTTTGACACCAAACCCCACTGTATAAGTGTTCATGTGCTGGTGCATGGAAGACCCTTCACTCTCATCATAATGCTTTTTCGATACAAGGTTTGGCAGGTCATCTGCCAGGTCCTTATCATAATAGTATTGGGCAACGTCTGCCAGTGTGTCAGAGCAGCCGTCGCCGTCTTTATCTCCGACACCGGGGCTGGCTTTATTCCAATATCCGTCAGTCATGAGAATGGCAAAGCTCTTCTGACATGATCCTCCATCTGCTTCACTGAGATAGGGGGACGACGTGTCTATTTTGCTGGAACTGCCTTTGTCAAAATATTTTCCGACCTCCTGCAGACTCTTCCTCAAAGGCGTTCCGCTTGTGGGTTCGATATCGTACAAGGCTTGTATGAGTTCACTTTTATTTGCGTTGCTGTCCATGGAGAGTACCGGCTTGATCGGATCAACTGAGTAGTTCGGATCAGAAGTGTCAAGAACGTGAATTGTGATGAATCCGACATTGATCCCCTCATTCATATCTCTGATGACTTTGGCCACTGCCCCCTTGGATACAGACTCACGCCTCCTGTAGAAGGTGAACCAGTTGGCAAAGTTCTGGCGTGCAGCACTCGCATCTGTCACTTTGACATCATCAGGAACCTGATCTGCTGTCTTTTCCGGCAACGATTTTACCTCGGCAGCATGCGCCGCTGATGCCGTGGCATCATGGCAGTCTGCCCTTTCATCGTCTGCTTTATAATATTTTATCTCATAATTGTCATCTTCACCCTCAATGACGACAAGATAAGCTTTGTTGTCTATGGCAGAGCAGGTATAATAATGGGCATTTTTGATGTCCACAGTGGCTGGTTCCACGCCGGCCGGGTTGGCAAACTCATGATATGTTTCATTCAGTTTGAATGTGCCAGGTTTCGTCGGGTCAGACTTGGGTTCGTCGAGATTTGACTGAGCCATTGTGTGCCATGGATCAGAAGGAGTCTCCGCGGGCCAGGGCACATAAAAGGATTTGGGATTATAATATATTTTGTTATAGCCTGGCCATTGGGATTTCCACAGCATTTTAAAGTCGGCATTATATTTATAGGTCGGATAGGCCGGATTATCCTTCTTCGTAATGTCGTCATATCCCCCGATAATGTCCTTTGCATTCCAGCCTGGAAAATTGTCGGCGTTGTCAAAAATCAGGCGCCATCCATTTCCGTAATCGGCCGTTGAGTCTATATCAACACCGAATTTCCCTGCTTTTTCATCGGTTACAAACTCCCCGTCCATACTTGAGGAATCATCCAGTATGAACATGATGTTGGCAGGGGGACCGGCCTGAGTGTCATCTCCGCTGCTGGCAGCAAGCGTGTTGGAAAGCTCCAGGCATACATAGGGTTCTATGGTTGTTGTCACAGCCTGCCCAGGAATACTTGTGCTTGTTGTTGTCGAGCCGACAGTGGATGTGGTTGATGTGGAACTCGTACTGGTGGATGTGGTGGATGTGGAACTCGAAGAGGTCGTGGAGCTGGTGGTGCTGCTTGTGGTCGTGGTCGCTATAGTGCTTGTAGTTGTGGACGAAGTCGTTGTAGTCGTAGTTTCAACTGTTTTAAAGATGACCTCAATTTCATGGTCTATCTTGATAGTATGTGAAGGAAAAGTATAAGTCTTATCTGCTCCCAGTGCTACCGTCTCCCAATCCCCATCCAGAGGTTTCACCTTGACAGAGTCCACCTCACATCCTGAAACAGTGGTGATGGAATATGTCTGTGCTTCCTCCCATTTCAATACACTTTCACCCGCCGGAGATATGCTCCCGCCGCATGAAGCTCCATCTTCGCTTATTGAGGCTGTTATCGTAGCAGGGTAATTCTGCTCCCCTTCATCCTGGCTGCATATCACAGGAATAGGAGGAAGCTCTGTCTCCGCTCCGTCAACTTCATAAGTTATATGTAAGCTGGGCGACGTATCTATTCCGCCGATATCCTGTGACTTGGCCCGTCTTACTCCTGCTCCGGACTCAACTTCAAATATAAAAGCCATGCTGTTCCCGGGCAGCCATCCGTCTCTTCCCACAATTTCCTCAACTATACCTTTGATCTCCGGTGTTTTATACAAGACATTAAGAGACCACTCATTAGGAGACCACGGAACAGATACGCCGGTTCGCTTGGTTCGGTCATTTCTGCCAGTGGGCAGGTCGGGTTCGATGTCATCAATCTTGTCATTCATATCAAATGCTGGCGCATCATCAACGGCCTCTCCATATATCTCCAGGGCGACATCACTGTCACCAGAAGATTCATAAGCGTTAAATTCTATGTATGCCTCATTGATTGTAGCATCCTTAGGCACAGTGATGTTCTGGAAACGGATGCCGACCAGACTTTTCAATTTCTGATCACCCTTTCTGCCAAAGTCCAGTTTGCTGCTGTCCATCCTGTCCATCACTCCGGGAATTTTGCCTGCATCCGGATTTATTTCCTCGCCTTCTGGTGGGCGGCAGAAGGCTGCGTAGATTTCACCGCTGTCATAGTTAATCGAAACCGGAATCGGATCATCTGTATTCCCTTGAGACACTCCGTTTACAAAAACATTTCCTGTCGAATACCCATTGTTGGGAGTTATTGTAAAATCCAGAGTTGCTCCGTCAGGCACGGTAATATAGCCCTCATCATCTATTGTGTAGCCTGTCGGAACTTCAATAGCTCCGCCGTCCTCCGGAGACCATGTCACTTTGAATTTGTGGGCCTTTGCAAAGGTTACTTCGATTGTATGGTTGTCAATGACAGCTCCGGTGGTGTATGTTTCTCTGTCGCCGGACAATTCCCCGTAAGGTGTCTGTCCCTCTATCACCTTAATCTCTTTTACAACGAATCCCTCAGAAGGTGTTATTCCAAAAGAACCTGTGCTAAGCCCCTCAACCTGTATTGATTCGGGGGTTATAGCTCCGTTGCCCTCTGCGGAAACCTGGGCTGTCACCGTATATGTGTCTTTTTTGAAATTTGCAACGATCTCATAGTTATCTTTGATTTCCAGAACATAAGTGCCTATTCCTGTATTTTCATCTGTGGTCAAAGTACCTGCTCCACCCAATGTAACCGTAACTGTATCCAGCACATATCCGTCATCGGGATCTATTGTAAATGTTTTGAGCGTACCCCAGGCCACATCTGTCAGACTGCTCGGACCTATACTTCCGGCAACTTCTCCGACTGACGCAGTTACATCAAATTGCTTTAGTTTGAAAGTTGCATTTACAAAACGAGTGTTGTCAACCACATTGCTGAAGGTGTAAGAGAATTCTGTTTGTCCATCTGTGATCGTCTGCTCGCCGCCATCTGTTGTCACTGTGGCAATCTCATAACCTTCGTCTGTTTTTGCTGATATCGTAACTGACTGATTGCTGCCATGCGAGACATTAACTGGCAGAACAGGGGCTATGCTTCCACCACCACCTATTGTGCCTGTTATCGAATATTCTTTTAACTTGAAGGTCACCTCAATTGACTGATTGGCTTTGACTGGTGCGAAGGTAAAGGCGTTATCTGTCAATGTCATGTCTGCTGCATCCCCTCCTTCCGGTGTCACTTTGACAAGATTACCCACCACCTCATATCCGTTATCTGTGTCGGGGGTTACTGTGTATGTCGGTTCACTCCCCCAGTCCACTGTGAGTGTACCCGGTGATATGGTTCCTCCAACGTCTCCTGCAACCGAGGCTGTTATCGTATATGTGAGTATCTTAAAGGTTGCAGTGATGGTATAGTCAGCATCAACATTGAATGTAAATTCATTTTCACTGTCCAGAGTCACAGGTATGGAGGCACCGCTTGGTTCGCCTGCCAGAAATTTTTGAAGGACAACGCCATCCACTTCATAGCCGGTATTGGGTTCTATTGTAAATATCGGCGTGTCTTCCCGGTCCATCGGAATATCGCTCGAACCTGAATCTGGTATGGTTCCGGTTTCTCCGTCATTATCATACGAGATGGTTCCGCCGCC
>JAOZLU010000559.1 GCA_029934695.1 Desulfobacterales bacterium
GATTTTTTACGCAGTAAAAAACGAAACCCGCAACCCACCTTGACAAACGCACAAAGGAGCGGCCCATGACATCGCCCAGCCGATGACATACCCACATAAGAAAATCCCGGGGAAACAGAAACGCGGCAAAACTGAGCCACTTAAATTTTTTGAAAAGATGGAGGGAAAAATGGAATTATACAACAAATACAAATTGCTGCATGATTTGAGAGAGATTCGGCGCAAGATGGGAAATGCCTTAAATCTGAAATACCATTTCAGAGTTGTGCTCACCCTGGTATTTTTTATCATAACCTGCCATTTTTCACTGGCATCAGCCGAGGAACTCACCCTTCCGAAAATCGAATCCGGAAAGGTGATGCTGCACTGGACAGAACTGAAACTTCTGCTTGAAGAGATAGAAACACTCAAAACAGTCATCGCACAGGAGAAAGACAAGGAAAAAGACAAGGAAGACATCCCGCCTGCTGAATACTCAATCTCATCGGCGGTGCATAACGGAACCATCAAAGGAGAAACCGGGCGGTTTGAATCGGATTTTTCCGTGCAGGTATTAAAAGAGGGCTGGATAACGATTCCGTTTTTTCCGAATGATGTCGGTATTGAAACGGTGCGTATCGAGCCTGCAAATTCCTCGCCTGAGACAGCGTCTGACAATAACCGGACTCCCCAGTTTATCCGGGATGAGAACGGCTATTCACTTATTGCAAAAGGCCCGGCCGCTTTCAGAATTCAGGCGATATTCCATATTCCTGTTCAGATTCAGAATTTTATCCATACGCTGACATTTCTTCCGCCGCGGTCTGTCATTAACCGGATGACAATTCAGATTCCTGAAAAGGGTGTGCGTGTGATTCATACAACGCCTGCCGGACGAATGATCCAGGAGGAAAATGCCGCTATATTTGAAACTATACTGAGCGAGCGGGACACACTGAAACTGAGCTGGAAGATAGAAAAAGATGCAGGGATCACGCGGAAAAAGCAGGCCGTGCTGCATTCACTGGCATCTGTTGAAAAATCAGGCATCTCCGTGTTCACCGAGGTTATTCTGAAGCATATCGCATCGCTGGACCCGATTGCGTTTTATCTGCCGCCAGATGTGGAAATTATAAATGTGACGAGTCCTGATATTGAGCGATGGGATGTGAAACAGACGGAAACCTCCCAGATCATCAATGTCGCAGGGCAGACTGATCCTCATGCCTCGGTCAGAATTTCACTTTCGTATCGGATACGGCTCCCGTCACTGCCGGCGAAAACCGGGATTCCGATTATAGATATCCGGGAAATTGACATGCTGGAAGGATTTTTGGGCGTTGAAATTATCGGGAACCTTGAGGTCACATCAGAAGGCGTTAAAAACGGGATAGCGATTCCTGCGAAAAACCTTCCGAAAGCATTATGGAATGACGCATCCAGCCCGTTATTGTATGGATATGAGTTTCACGTCAACGGTTTCACACCGATCTTTACGATAAAAAGTTATCAGGAAATTCAGACGGTTGTGGCAAATATTGACCGTGTGGACTGCGTGACGCACAGAACGCTGGCTGGCAAAAGCGTTTCCCGCATTCGATATTTCATCCGAAATAACGACCGGCAGTTTCTCACGCTGACCCTTCCGGAAAAATCCCGCATCTGGCAGGCATATCTGGATGGGAAACCGGTAAAGCCCGCGCAGAAGGAGACCGGTGACATACTGATTCCAATGAAAAAATCAGCATCCCAAGGGGAAGAATTGCGTTCATTTCTCATTGAAATCGGATATATCACTGACGTGAGCAAACTGAGTCTGAAAGGAGACATCATCAATCAACTGCCTGGAACAGATATCCCGGTGAATTATCTGAAATGGCGTCTGTACCTCCCGGAATATTACGGATACACAAAATTTGAAGGGCCGCTCAAGCAGGTGAGCCAGTTTTCAGACGCAACCCGGGATTCCCACTTCCGGCCCCTCAGATTGACATTCCGACCCAGGGACAGCAATTTCTCTTTGAAAAATTTCTCATTGTTGATGAAATACCTTATATCAAAGGAAAATACGGCCAATACCTCGGAGATGATGTATTTCTCTCCGTGCAACCTGTTCAACGCCCGCAGGTATATCGCCGCGATCAGCGGAAAAAATCCGACAAGTCTGAAAGAATGCTCAGACAGGAGCAGATTATTCCGAACTTGTACTAAATTTTATCTGATTATAACGAGCCTCGGACCTGAACCACGGACGTGACCGTAAACCCACAGAGGGCCGCAGAGAAAACAGTAAGAACTCTGCGGCTCTCTGTGCCTCCTCCGCGGCTCTCTGTGGTTACTGAAAAGCATCCCGGGCACAGTCCCCTAAATCCGTTATAATCAGAATTTTATTTGGCATCCTTCAGTTATCAGTTTGTGCTTAATTTTGCAAATCTGATGTGCCCGGCAATGGTTCCGAAAAACGGTCAGGACACTGAAAGCAATTTAGACGGCCTAAGTGTAACCCATATCTGATCTTCTGAGGTCTGAAGACGGAGAATGCGGAATTTAGCAGAAAATACAGGCAGGTTCCGCCCGGAAACGGGTCAGTTTCCGCCATTCCCGGGTGGATTCGGACGGGATACAATTACTTCTTCTTGGAACTCAGTTCCGGGAACTGATGATAAAAATACTCGTTGGACACAGCTTCCGCTTTCTTGCCTTCCTCGTTTTCCCTGAGTTCCACCCTTCTGATCTTGCCACTGATGGTCTTGGGCAGTTCATTCACAAATTCAATAATTCTTGGGATCTTAAATTTGGCCAGAACTTCAATAGTGTGTTTGAACAGTTCCAAGGCCAGCTCTCTGGAGGGTTCATGCCCTTCACTCAGGATAACGAAAGCTTTCACCAACTGATGCCGTTTAGGATCAGGAATACCGACCACAGCAGTTTCCATTACAGAGGCATGCTCAATCAGCGCACTTTCCACCTCAAACGGGCCTACGCGAAAGTCGGAAGATTTGATGACATCATCAGACCTGCCCACAAACCACCAGTATCCGTCTTTGTCAAAAGATGCCTTGTCCCCGGTGAAATACAGGTTGTTTTGGAAAGCAGCCTGAGTTTTTTCGGGGTCATCAATATATTCGTGGAAAAGACCCAAAGCTCTCCAGTTGTTCAGGCGTACTACGATATGCCCGGGTTCGTCGGGTGTGGTAATCTCATTGCCCTCGTCATCAGCCAGGATCACATCATACATGTAGGCAGGATATCCGAAGGAGCCAAACCGCATTTTGCCTTCCATCCAGGGTGGATTGCCTATCATGGCAGTTGATTCGGTCTGACCGTAAAAATCCCTGATCTCGGTTCCGGTCGCTTTTTTCCACCGCTCAATCACTTCAGGGTTCAGCGGCTCACCCGCGCTTAACGAATACTTCATTGCACTCAGATCATATTTGCCCAGATCAAGCCCCACGAATGCGCGCCAGGCGGTGGGCGGTGCACAAAAAGAATTCACTTTATATTTGGCAATCGCGGCGATATATTTTTCAATATTCAGCGCCGTAAAATTGAAACCGGTGGCGGTGGCTCCCAGGTTAAGAGGAGCGAAGAGACTGCTCCATGCCCATTTTGCCCACCCGGGAGCACTCAGATTATGATGAATGTCTCCGGGTTCAAGTCCCTGTATCACAGCAGTTGACAGATGACCGACAGGGTATGAGACGGCACTGTGACCCACCCTTTTGGGAAGTCCGGTGGTTCCGGATGTGAAGAAGCAGAACAGCACATCATCCCTGCCCACGTCCGCGGGATCAGCTTCCGCTGATTCCCCGTCAATCTCGGAATAGGATACCCAACCGTCTTTCTGCCCCAGCACAATCTTTGCCTTGGGTGTGCAGTCCGCTTTCTTCAGCGCATCATCCACAAGATCCGTCAGTCCTTCAAAAGAAATAATCACATCGGGTTTGTAAGCTTCAAAGCGGAACTGAATCTCTCTTTCCGTCATGCTGGTGGCCGTGGGCACCGATACAAGCCCTCCCTTTAAACCTGCAAAAGAGGCAAACCATGTTTCAGGAACAATCGGGGTCAGCATATACAGATTGTTGCCTTTCTCAACGCCGTTCTTCCTTACAAAGTTGAGAAACTTGTTCCCGTTGGCTGCCATCTCTTTATAGGTGAACTGACTTTCAGCATCCGTTTCAAGATCAGTCCAGATCAGAGCGGGCTGATCTCCCCTTTCCTTCACATGCATCCCTTCAAAAATTTCTGCTGCCCAGTTGAATTTTTCAGGCAGATCGGTTTTATTCAGTTTCTCAAAAAATGCCTTTGCCTCTGTTTCCCGTTTCCCCATATCTTTGATGGTATTCAGCTCCATCGCTTCTCTGTAAACACTTACCAATGACATATATACTACCTCCTATATTTGATTGTTTGCCCGTTGCCTTGCACAAGTAAATACGGGCCTTATTCCAGTCTCGGTCAAAAACAATGTGCCGAAGCAATTTTTTTTCTTTTATTCAGAATTAATAACAATTTTCCTGATTATAACGGATTCAGGGGAGGCTCCCGCATCTGCCCTCAGACAGATCCGGC